>JAYSTS010000126.1:0-1300 GCA_043719475.1 Gammaproteobacteria bacterium
CCTGTCTGCATATGCGCGAATCGACAATGCACGCGTAGGCGATTAGCCTTCGAACCATCAGGAATCAATCAGCCAAGAGGTTTTTCGTCATGCACGATCTCATCATCAAGGGTGGCACGGTCATTGATGGATCCGGGGACGCTCCGCGGACAGCCGATATCGCCATACAAGGCGACCAGATTGTGGAAGTGGGAAAGATCTCGGGTTCAGCAAGAGCCACCATCAACGCGAACGGCGCTCTGGTCACGCCAGGGTGGGTCGATGTCCACACACACTACGACGGTCAAGCCACCTGGGATTCGCTGTTGGCACCATCGAGCTGGCATGGGGTGACCACTGCAGTGATGGGCAACTGTGGGGTCGGGTTCGCTCCAGTTCGCCCTGATGCCCATCAATTTCTGATCGAACTCATGGAGGGAGTCGAAGACATTCCGGGCGCGGCTCTTGCCGAAGGGATCGACTGGCAGTGGGAGTCGTTCGCTCAATATCTGGATGCACTGGAGCGCAAGCCACGCACCATCGACGTAGGAGCTCAGGTGCCCCATGGGTCCGTGCGTGCTTATGTCATGGGTGAGCGCTGCAATGATCGCGACGTCACACCGACCGCAGCAGAACTTCAGGCGATGCAGGATGAAGTACGTAACGGCATGCTGGCAGGCGCACTCGGCTTTTCCAGTTCACGTACGTGGTTGCACACTGACAAAAAGGGCGTGCACGTCCCCGGTACGTTTGCTGGTGGTGACGAGATGCTGGCGCTTGGTCTGGCGATGAAAGGGCTCAAGCATGGTGTCTTTGAGCTCGTGTCAGATCACCTCGGCGGTGATGATGAGTGGGCATGGGTGAAGTCATTCATCAAGCAGACCGGCCGACCCGTTACGCTCGTCGCGACTTCAGCAGCAGCCTACGAAGGCAACAAGATGTATCACATCGCTGAAGATGCACGTCGAGAGGGTTTCGAGGTTCGTCCACAGATGGCAGGCAGGCCCACGGGTGTACTGCACGGCCTGCAGTCGAGTTTTCATGTTTTTGTCCGACATCCAAGCTTCCAGAGTGAACTTGCAGACCTGCCTCTGGCAGCCAAAGTCGCGCGCATGCGACAACCAGAAATGCGAGCAAAAATCCTCGGCGAAACGAGCGGCATCGCCATGACCATGCTCGGCGTACCTCTCGACCAATTGTTGTGGCAGGTATTCCCGCTCGGTGACAAACCCAATTACGAACCCAATCGCGAAGACAGTGTGGCGGGCATTGCTGCCGCCCAGGGTCGAACCGGATTCGAAGTGATGTACGACCTGTTGCT
>JAYSTS010000127.1:0-17889 GCA_043719475.1 Gammaproteobacteria bacterium
CCGAGCATTTTGCGGCCGTCGCCGTGTCTGGCCGCCAGCACGCTTGCCTCAATCCGACAGCGGAAATGCGCAAACCCATCACGATCGAAGATGTGCTCGCCAGTCGATTGATTGCCGATCCACTGCGTCTGCTGGATTGTTCACTGGTTTCCGATGGCGGGGCGGCAGTAGTCCTGACCCGAGCTGATCGAGCTAAGCATTCGCCGCATGCGCCGGTTTATCTGCTTGGCGCCGGCGAAGGCCGTGGGCACGAACACATCAGTCAGGCTGCATCGTTGATTCACTCCTCAGCCCGACAAAGTGGCGAACGAGCTTTTCTGATGGCAGGCTTTACGCCTGAAGACGTGGATTTTGCACAGGTCTACGACTGTTTCACGCCGGTGGTGCTGATCGAGATGGAGGATCTGGGCCTGTGTGGCAAAGGCGAGGCTGGCGACTTTTTCCTGCGCGGTGATGGCGCGCCAGGCGGCCGATTGCCGATCAATACACATGGCGGGTTGCTGTCACATTGCCACCCGGGTAACCCAGGGTCGATGTTTGCGCTCACCGAGTCGGTGCGGCAGATCCGTCGCGGCGCAGGCGAGCGTCAGGTCAAAGATGCAGAAATTGGATTGGTACATGCCCAGGGGGGCATTCTCTCCAGTCACTGCACGGTGTTGTTGGGATCGGAGCGGACGGTATGACGCAGAACAAACCTCTGCCACCGATCGATGCGCAGAGCCGAGCTTATTGGGCGGCCTGCAACGAGGGCCAACTACTGGTGCAGCGCTGCGAAGCCTGCAGTCACGTGCAGCATTATCATCGGGTACTCTGCAACCACTGCGGGTATGACAAGCTGGCCGACGTTCCAGTCTGTGGAGACGGAACGGTTCGGAGTTTTACGATCATCCGCCGCGCCGTGTCCGCCGCGTTTGAAGCGGATGTTCCCTATGTCGTTGCGTTGATTGAGTTGCAGGAAGGGCCGACGGTGATGAGTAACGTCATCAACTCGCCGCTTGAACTGATTGCCATTGGCAAGCCGGTGCGGCTGACCTTTGAACGGCGCAGCGAGTCGATCGCCATTCCCCAGTTTCAGATTGTGGAGACCAGCAGATGAGTATTCGTATCCAGCACAATGCGTTCAAGAACAGGACCGAAGCGGAAGCAGCAGTCGTTCGTTCCGGGCTGATTCGACTGGAGCTTGATGTTCCGCCAGTGGAAAACACCAGCCACTGGCACGACTTTCACGCAGAGCTCTACGTTCTCGATGGTGATCTGCACTTTACGGATGTTGCCGGGGGCAAGACCCATGTCTGTCGTACCGGCAGTCACATCGTGGTGCCGCGATGGGCGCTGCATGCCGAGTTGAGTCGAGGCGGTTATCACATCATCTTCGGCACGTCAGTTCCGGCATCGGAATTTGGTGATCCGGTAAACCGGGTGCCGGAGGATTTGAAGCGGTGATCTGCAGGAAAAACTCAGCCCTTCTGGTAGGCACGCTGGCTTGTTTTTTGATGAGCACTGCGTTGCAGGCTGCGCAGACACTGTCATCCGTTGACGAGTTTCAGGCCACCAGCGGCGAGTTTGGTCCTCGTGACCAGATGCCAGGTGCTGCGTTGTACGGCAAACATTGTGTCAGTTGCCACAACGGCTCCGTACCTAAAGCGCCGCAAACGATGTGGCTCGAGATGATGAGTCCGGTGGCGATCCTCAAGGCACTGAATGAAGGGGTGATGCAACCGCAGGCGGCTGCATTGTCGCCCACCGAGCGGGTTGATGTGGCGCAGTACCTGACGCAGCGACGAGCCGATGAAGCTGTGAAGCCCGCTCGTGCACCCCTCTGTAAAGGCGTTGAAACCTCGTTCGATGCCGGTCGACCGGCCATTCGAGCGGGCTGGGGACACGACACGGCGCGTTATGTGACGTCTGATGATGCGGGATTTTCGGCCGCAGATATTCCCGGCCTGCAATTGAAGTGGGCTTTTGCTTATCCAGGCGCGTTGCGTGCGCGTTCTCAACCCGCGATAGGTCATGGGGCGGTTTACACCGGCAGTCAGGATGGACACGTCTACGCGTTCGATCTGCAGTCGAGTTGTGAGCGATGGTCGTACGACGCCGGCGCTGAAGTCAGGACTGGTGTCGTCCTCGTCGACAGGTTGACCGATACCAGGCCGCTTGCGATCTTTGGCGATATTCTTGCGCGGCTGCATGCAGTTGACGCACGCACGGGTGAGTTGGTGTGGTCTCGCAAGATGGATGATCACCCGAGCGCAACGCTGACCGGAACGCCTGCGTTTTTTGAAGGTCGGCTTTATGTTCCGGTGTCATCGCTGGAAGTAACCCCAGCCGCAGATCCTTCTTATCCCTGCTGTTCGTTTCGCGGCAAAGTGGTTGCGGTTGATGCGCTGACAGGCAAGGACATCTGGACCCATCACACGATAGCGCAGGCTCCTGCCAAGATTGGCGTGACCCAATCAGGTACTGCCATTCTCTCACCGTCTGGTGCGCCGGTTTGGTCCAGCCCGGCGATCGATGCGGATAAGAGGGTGATCTATTTCGGTAGTGGCGAGAATTATTCACCACCGGCCGACAACAACAGCGATGCGATCATCGCCGTCAATCTCGATACCGGCCAGCGGCTGTGGCAGCGCCAGAGCACTGTTGGCGATGCATGGAACGTCGCCTGCATGATGCAGAACAATCCGAACTGTCCGCCTGAAGACGGTCCCGACTTTGACCATGGTGCCAGCATGATCCTGAGTACCACCGGTGGACGGCGCACTTTGTTGGCTGGTCACAAAAACGGGACGATCTTTGGACTGAATCCCGACGCACAGGGAAATCTCCTGTGGTCGGTACGGGTGGGTCGAGGCAGCATTCAGGGCGGCGTGCACTTCGGTATGGCCGCCAGCGCCGAGACGCTGTACGCGCCCATCAATGACATGAACGATACCCATAATGGTGATGTCCTCGACCCGGCAGCCGCCAGACCAGGAATTCACGCAGTGGACATCGCTTCCGGCAAGGTCCGGTGGAGCCATGTGCAGACGAATGTCTGTCCGGACCACGTCTCGTTTTGCGATCCCGGCGTGTCGGCACCGGTGACGGCGATGGCAGGCGCGGTCTTTGCAGGGCATCTCGACGGATTTCTGCGCGCCTATGCGGAAGCTGACGGCAAGCTGTTGTGGGAATTCGACACGAAAAATCCCGTTACGGCGGTCAATGGGTTGGTTGCCAAAGGCGGCGGCATCAGTGGTGCTGGCCCTGCGATCGGTGAGGGTTATGTGGTGGTCAACTCAGGTTATGGCCTTTACTTCCATGCGCCTGGCAACGCGTTGATGGTGTTCGCCCCGAAATAAACCTCCCCCAGATAGACACACATCTCAGGGAATCACAGTTGCCTTTCGGGAACAAAACGGCTGTTTTGTTGCCATATAAAGGGGATAAACTGACAAAGTTCGGTAGTAACAGGTGGTTTGACGTGGCTAAACGGGTTGTTTCTCTCCTGCTGGTGCCGCTGGTGTTAGGTCTTGCTGCATGTGGCGGAGGTGGTGGTAGCTCTGGTGCAACGCCGCCGGCTAGCGGAGGCAACCCGCCGGCAACGACTCCGCCTCCGGCAACGACTCCGCCTCCGGCAACGACTCCACCTCCGGCAACAACACCGCCACCGGCCACCACACCACCATCGACAACGCCGCCTCCTCCGGCGCCACCGGTCGGCGTCACGTCTCCCGCGCCTTCCGGCTATGGGTTTGCCCGGGTCAGATTCATCGATCAATCGCTGGCACGGGATTGCTCCGGACAGTATTCACCCAACACCCGCACGTGCAGCGGAGGTGGAGACACGGCGTACAAGACCTTCGCTGCTGCACAGAATGTGGCGGCACCTGGAACACAATTCATTGTTCGCGGCGGCGAATATCGCGAAGTCCTGCGATTGCGTGTGTCAGGTACGGCGTCGGCTTACATCGGCTACACCGAAGAGGCCGGAGAAAACGTCGTTATTCGAGGCGTTGATTCACGGGACGCGGGTGAGGACTACGGTCCGATCTGGCTTGATCATGTCCGCTACAATCTGGTCCGAGGTTTCACCGTGCGGGATTCGGTGGGTTTCCTCAGATCCGTGGATTCGCACTTCAACGTAATCGACGATGGACTCTTCGACGGTTCGCTGTTGTACCCCAGTGCCAGCAAGCGTGGTGGGTTGTATTTCGCCTGGAGCACACATAACAAGGTGCTGAACAGTACGATCAATCGTGGTACCGACAGCCTCTCGTTGATTCGTTCCGACTACAACGTGATTCACGGCAACAAGTTCAACGAGGCCGGTCACGATGTGTGGAATATCAAATGTGGCAGCTACAACGTGATTCGGGCCAATGTCGTGACGAATCCAACCCAGAAACTTGGCTCAGTATTTGATTGTGAGGCGCTGACTACCAATTGGGGGGGGAACGCAGAGTTCGCGGAAAACCGGGCGATCGTCGACAGCACCAAGCGCAACCTGATCGAAGGGAACGTGCTGCATGATTCCGTCGATTCCTACAGTACATCGGGTGGTAATGGCATCCAGTACGCCGGACAGCAGGGCATCATCCGACGCAACATTTTTTATGGGAACAACGTCGGTCTTGGTATGACGCAATACCCGGATGAAGCGCTCTATAACTACGGCAATCGTGTTTATCACAACGTCTTTCACGACAACGCCTGCAGTGGCATCGCCGTGTTTGGCTCCAGCGGCAGCGGGCGTGTCGAAAACAATGTCTACAAGAACAATGCGCTGTGGGACAACAAGGGCTGGCAGCCGGATGGCAACTGTGCCGGCGTCAGCGCCGCTCAAGTGTTGTACAGGACATCCTTTGCAGGTCATCTCTTCCAGGCCAATCTGATCGCAAGTCCGCTTGGCAGCAACGTTGTCCGCGAGGAGTTTGGTGCTGAAGGCGGCGTCAGTGCATTTTCTGGTGGTGGCAATTTCAACCGTACGATTGAGACCAATCCGGCGTTCACGTCCGCCAGTGGCCATGACTATTCGGCTGCGTCTGGCAGCCCCTTGGTCAACGCCGGAGATTATCTGACCTCAGCCCGAACCGCCGGGAGTGGGCGGACGCTCGAAGTCGTTGACGCGAGCTGGTTCTACGATGGCTTCGGTATCAATGGTGAACAGGGTGACCTGATCCAGATGGCCGGTCAGACCGGCACGGCGCGAATCGTAGGCGTTGACTACGCCAACAACCGGCTGACTGTTGACCGCGATCTTTCCTGGACCGCGAATCAAGGTGTTAGCCAAACCTATTCGGGAACTGGACCGGACGTCGGAGCATTCGAGCGCTGATCAGCGCTTCAACACATCCGCGGATCATCGATCTAGCCAAGCATGGCAGTGCGCTCGCCTGTTACCATCGCGTCTTTACTGACGGGAGATTCGATGTGTTGACTCAGGCGGAGGATCTTCTGGCTGAAACGAAGTCTCTGGCTTCCATTCTCACTGATCTCACGGATGACCAGTTCGAGACCATGACTGCTTTCAAGGGCTGGACCATCAACCACGTTCTCCGGCACCTGCATGTCTGGAATAAGGCTGCGTATCAGTCGTATGCGCAGCCCGATCAATTCGATGCCTACATGAGCCAGGTCATGGGCATCACGCGCTCTGGTCGCTCGATGCGGGATGTTGAACTCGAGCATTCCGATGGGCTTGGCGGTCATGCATTGGTTCGCGCATGGACTGACTATGCCACTCAAATGACCACCGCGTTCCTGACCGCGGATCCGGCGCAGCGCGTGAAGTGGGCAGGTCCGGACATGAGCGTGCGTTCCTCTGTCAGCGCCAGACTGATGGAGACCTGGGCGCATGGGCAGGAAATTCATGATGTACTGGGCGTAGTACGAAAAAACGCTGATCACATCCGCAATATCGTGGTGCTTGGCGTAAACACCTACGGTTGGACATTCCGGAATCGCAAGCTCGATGTGCCGGAACCCAAGCCCTACATACGGCTTACTGCGCCGTCCGGCGTGGAATGGGTGTTCAACGAGGGCGCAACAGAATCGTCGGTCTCTGGAACCGCTGAGGAATTCTGTCAGGTGGTGACTCAGGTACGAAACTTGGGCGACACACAGTTAGAGGTGGCGGGGCAGAATGCTGGGGCCTGGATGAGGATCGCGCAGTGTTTTGCCGGACCACCGAATGATCCGCCACCAGTCGGCTCGCGAGTGACAGCGAAAGTACGGTTGTCGCAGCAGCGCTCGGTTTAGACTTGATTCGACAATAATCGGTAAGCTTGCGACGCATAACTAACGCAGTCTGACGATTTCAGCGGTCTCTTGGTGCGATCTCCTGTGTGCGGTCTCCTGTGGGAGCGGTCTCCCGACCGCGATTGTCGGTGCCTTCGAAGATCGCGATCAGGAGATCGCTCCCACAAGAGATCTCCCACAGGGCGTTTTTATTCAACGTCTGATTACTGAATCTGCCAACTTCATCGGTTGTGACCTTACGGTTTGATTTCCGCTGCAATCCAGACCTTCTCTCCAGTCGATCGTTTCGAAACTCTTAATACCCCTGCGCGGCACTTTCCGTTGCGTAATTGTCCAATTGAGGTTCGCTGGTGCGATCAGGCTGCGGCATGTCAGGAGATGACGGCACCGAGTTTCAACGGGGTGCCGATACGCTCCATCTCCCAGTTCATGATTGGTCTGATGGGTCCAGTCCATGAGCCGGTGGTCAGGCCTGCCGTCGCGGTCGGTCCTTGTAAGTGGTCGATGATGTGTACGCAGACCGCGTCACCCTGGTGCCACTCGATATGGCGATTGGGCTCCCAAACCCAAAGGATCGCGTTGATCGGATAGGTATCGACCTGCATGAAGTTTCCAGGTACCCACATGCGCAGCACGTGTGTTCCGACATCCCAGGTCTTGTTGTTCCAGGTGGGATTCTTGGTGTCTGTGGAGGAAAACGCGCCGACGTTGTCGGAGGTCTGGAGGTCGTACTTGAGCAGTAGCCCAAATCCCGGTTTCAGAACCTCGATTTCGGTTTCGACGCAAAAACCCTCGCGGACATCGATGTTGTTGCTGACTTCACCACGCACGTTGCGAATGCGCATGGAGCGGACTTTGGCAATCTCGCCACCATTCCTTTCGCCGTCGCGCCAGAAGCGTTCACCCGACAGACCGATGCTTTGTGACAGGTACTTGGTGACCACTTCAGTGGCCGGACCATCGTCGACCATCTGACCAGAACTCAACCAAATCGCCCGCTCACAAATTGATGTGACCTGTTGGGCGTTGTGTGAGACGACGATCACGGTGGATCCACCCTGGGCAATGCTGCGCACCTTTTCCAGACACTTTTTTCGAAAACCTGCATCACCGACGGCGAGGACTTCGTCGACGAACATCACTTCGGGTTCAAGGTGCGCCGCGACGGAAAATGCCAGACGTACGCGCATACCACTTGAGTAGTGTTTGGTCGGGGTGTCGATGAACTTGGCGATCTCGCTGAACTCGACGATTTCATCGAATTTTTTCTCCACTTCCTTGCGCCGCATTCCAAGGATGGAGCCATTCAGAAAGACGTTTTCACGACCAGAGAGCTCCGG
Organism: Gammaproteobacteria bacterium; assembly: GCA_043719475.1. GTDB lineage: Bacteria > Pseudomonadota > Gammaproteobacteria > Pseudomonadales > Azotimanducaceae > SYFY01. The sequence goes on from JAYSTS010000127.1 coordinate 7,578, forward strand.
ATGGAAGCCGGTTCCAACTTCGAGCAGGGACCCGATTCGCCCTTTGATGATGGCTCGGCCAGAAGTGGGTTCAGTAATTCTGGACAGCACTTTCAGCAGTGTGCTCTTGCCGGCGCCATTGCGACCGATGATCGCGACGACTTCGCCTTTGTTGATCGTGAAGGAAACGTCACGCAGCGCCCAATACACCTCATCCAGGTCAGCTGCGGCTGTGGAATTCCCGCGAAGTAGTCCGCCGATACGGCGAAATGGAGCGGTGAGACTCCTCGCCAGCTTTTCCTGAAGGGTCATCTCCTGGTTTTTCAGCGAACCGACATGAAACTTCTTCGATAGCTGCTCGACCAGAATTGCCTGTTCTGTCATCACTCTGTTCCTTCAGGATGGCGCAAGCCGAACCTCGTTACCTGACGGACCTTCCAGTCCGAATTATTGCAAGACTCTATTCGAGAGATCACGGGAAGTCTGTGATTGATCTCCCGAGGTGCGGGCTAGAGTCCTTCCGGGCGTCGCAAAGAGATTGGGGAGCTTAACCCACCCTATCAGGCATGACCTGCATGACTTCGTAATCAGCAGTTCGGCGTACTTAATCCTTCGCGACGAACCCTCATGCATAGTCCGAATTAGTAAACGTCAACATTGTGATCTAAAGCATGACGAATTTGTCGACCCACGAATTGAAGCCAACGGCGAGTGGCTCCCAGACTGGTCAAGAACGTGCTGCCCGGATGGCGTTGAAACGATGCGTAGAGTTCAGCCCTGTAGCGTTCTCCCAAATTCCATTCCGTCCAGGGTCGCATGGCGAGCGTCCACGGATAAATCGAAGCCCGCGAAACGTCTGGAGCGGGTCCAAGTGCCTGCTTCAGACCAGACAGATCGTAACCGAGCCTGGAGAGGGTCGACTGGCCGATCGTATTCAGGTATTCATGTGCGAAATGCAGATACTGGGGATTGTCAGCCAGTTTCTTCCAGTTGTCCGAGCTGTCGGACTTGGGCCTCGAGTGACGATGTACGCCCACCGGGTCGTTCATGCCACCTTTTGGTGCGGGTGTACCTGCGTAATCGACCATGGATGGCTGCATGTCAATGCCAAGGTAATCACACAACTCGGCGGTGTGCTTTTCCGGCTCGTCAACAAACGACTCGTACCGCACGACATGGCCAGCATGGCCCAATAAATCGATCCCTTGCTGGATCAGCGCAGGTGCATCGACAAGATCCGGCTTGAACCAGCCCAGTACTTTCCAGTCGTTTTTGACGTAGGTGGTCAGTTCGGATTGAAGTACAGCGAGCGGATTTCTCAGCAGGAAGATGAACTTCGCTCTCGGGAACAGCCGATACAGCTCAGGGATGATGAAAAAGTACCGCGGTGTCTTGTCGAGAAAAAGGCGTTTGTCGTTTCTTGTTAACACATGACCGTACAGCACATCTGCATAAGCCCTGATCGCGTCGTCGTAAACGGCAGCGCCGGATGCATAGTTTTCTAGGAACTCGTGCATGGCCTGGCGGCGCCAGGTGGCGTTGTACTCAGTCTCGATACCTGTCGAGCGCATGCTGTATACCGGATGCAGCATCATCCACGTTTCAGCCGTCGTCTGAATCTCGGAGTGACCAGAGAGCACACGTTGCAACATCGTCGAACCGGAACGGGGTTGCGAGATGATGAAGATCAGGTTGTCGCCCAGATACGGTTCCATCCGTAAGTCCTTGTCTGAATCACTGGTCGAAACAGTCGAAACAGTCGAAATAAAAAGAGGCGCCAGTTGCGCTTTTGGGGTTCGAGTGTGTGTGCAAACTATCATACCCAGAACAAAAATCTGCCGACCCAGCCGACTTTTGGCATGATTCCCGGCGAATTCTCCCAAGGATAAGCCGTTGGCGAAAAGCGTGCAGGACCGCACATGTTAATGACCTGGATCAAGCGCCGGATCAAGCATCAGGCGCGACGATTGATTGCTCGCGTTTCGGGCTATCCAGCGACTCGTGACAATGTTCATGAACGTGTTATCGAATTGCAGCCGAAAAGTGCGGCGATCGGCACGGTTCTGGTGGCGTACGTCATTGACCCTTTTCTGCTTGCATCAGGTGTTCCCCTGTCGAATGCCCACACACACCATTGGGAATCCTGGCGGATTGTGCAATCGTTCCTGGCGCGAGGATTCGCGGTTGACGTCGCAAGCTATCTGAATATGACGTTCAAACCCGACAAGAACTACCAGATTTTCTTTGCAGCGCGTACCAACTTGCAGCAGATCGCTGAACAGCTACCCAGGAGTTGTCTCAAGGTCGCGCACCTGGATACCGCCCATTGGCTGTTCAACAATACTGCGGCGTATCAGCGCTTGCTTTCCCTTCAGCAGCGACGTGGCGTTACCCTCACCAATACAAAAATGGTTGAGGCTAACTGGGCGCTGGAACACGCGGATCTCGCCACCATTCTCGGCAATCAGTTCACCATCAACACCTACACTTACGCCGGCAAACCGATTCATCGAATTCCGATTTCTGCACCTGAGTCGTACGACTATCCCGAACAACGAGACATCGACGTCGCTCGTGACCACTACGTGTGGTTCGGCAGTAGCGGCTTTGTCCACAAAGGGCTCGATCTGGTACTCGAGGCCTTTGCCGGGATGCCTGACAAACACCTCCACGTCTGTGGCCCGTTCGACGCAGAGCCAGCCTTTATGGCTGAATTTGAGAAAGAACTTCATCACACACCCAACATTCACGCGCATGGCTGGGTGGATGTGGCTGGTGAGAAATTTCGTGACATCTGTTCAACCTGTATCGGTCTGGTCTATCCCACGGCGTCGGAAGGCGGTGGTGGTAGCGCCATCTCCTGCATGCACATGGGTCTGATCCCGATCCTCAGCTATGAAGCGAGTGTGGATACCGAGGCGTTTGGCGTCATACTGCGGGAAAACTCCATTGATGAGATCCGCCGGGTTGTCAGCGACCTGTCTGGTCTGCCAACGCTGGAACTTGTAGAGAGGGGGCGACAAGCTTGGTCTTATGCACGACAACATCACACCAGGGAATCGTTCGGCACAGCATTTGACGACTGTGTGGACAAGGTCCTGATACCGGCAATGCGGTCCAAGTTTGGGCACGGCGGCCAGGGAGTGCCCTCGTGAGCCTTGAACGATTTGCTTCAGCGGCACTGGTAGTCGCCCATCCGGATGACGAAATTCTCTGGTTTTCCTCGATCTTTCAGCAGGTCCAAAAGATTTTCATCACTTTCCTTGAAGCGCCAGGGCAGCCGCTCTGGAGTGAGGGGAGGCGATTGGCAAGCGCTCAGTTTCCGATGACCAACGTTGAGTTCATCGGCCTGAAGGAATCGATGACCTTCAAGTGCGCCGATTGGTCGAACCCTGTCTTGTCCCCTTCGGGCCTGAAGTTGAATGGACACCAGACGGCCGAACGCCTTCCTGGTTGCGATACCGATCGATATGAGACCAATTTTCAGGAACTGCGAACGTATCTGAAGACTGCGTTAAGCGGGTACGCCACGGTTGTGACGCATAATCCATGGGGGGAGTACGGACACGAAGACCACGTTCAGGTCTACCGCGCAGTCACTAGTTTGCGAGCGGAACTTGGTTTTGAGGTCTGGTTTGACAACTACGCAAGCGACCGGTCGGGTACTCTGATGGCGCAGGTTCTGGCGAAAACACAATTTCACTATGAAACTCTGCCAACCCAGCCCTCGGCGACCCGAGAGATCGAGTCGCTCTATCGCAAACACCAGTGCTGGACGTGGCCATACGATGACTACCGCTGGCCTCCATACGAATCGTTCATGCTGGACGTCGAGGTGAGTGAGGACGCTTCCCTTGCTGGGGCAACGTTACCCATCAACTACATCAATGTAGACCAGGCCGCGATGCAATCCCGGCGACCCGGTCGTATGGAGACGCTGGCTCGTCGTCTTTCCGATTGGAGCGCAGGGCGCTAAAAATCTTCTGAAAAAGTCGCTCCTGCGACGTGTTCAGAACTGTCCTAACCTCAATTGGACAAAAATATACGCAACCGAAAATGCTGCGCAGGGGTATTCAGCGCTTCGGAAGGATTGACTGGGAGAAAAGGTCGGGATTGCGGCGGAAATCAAACGTCGAGTAGCAGCGCCTTGTAGATCTCCCGATCGCGATCTTCCATGATCCCAAAAATCGCGGTCAGGAGACCGCTCCCACCAAGAGAGCGCTCCTGCTGCGGAGAGGGAGGCCCGACGCCGCGATGGGTTACGCCGCGATGGGTTGGGCGTCTTCAGCTTTCCGATTAGTGTCGAATCAAGGCTAACTCTCGAAGTTCAGCGCGGTATCAACTCGAAGATCCACAACGAGTCCTCTCGAATCTGCGCCAATGCGCCCTCCAGTTGTTTGGCCTGCGCTGCCGGGTCGGTGGTCGCACTGGGAACGAGCCCCATGTACTTGCGTCCCAGTTCGCTGACGATGGTCGGCAGTGCCGGTGACTCCTTGACCCGCACCAGCGTCCGCGCGTAGATCTTGCCGTCGACGCGTAGCAGTGCTCGACCGTCCTGTTCTGCTTCCTTGGGCCACTGCTTCCAGATTTTGCCCAGCGTGCTCTTCATGTAACCGCTCGGAATGTAGATCCGGCCTTCATGCTCGACGATCCACGTGGTTCTGGATCGCTCTGGGTCGAGCAGTTGAAATTCAACCTCCTGGCGATCTTTCAGGAAAGACCAGTCTGGCTCCGGACCGGTGTACGCCTCTCCTGTCTCGAAAGCCCCGCCAGCGATGATCGCGGTAGGACCGTCGCCAAATCGCAGCGCGAAGACCGTGATTCCAACCAAGGCCACCACGCCGAGTGCTGCATAGACCAGCCATTTGATGATTTTCCGCAGTGTCGACATGGGTTGTCTCTTGGAGGGTTGGTGATACGGCAGTGTATGCGGCGATTGAGGTGGCCGTCACCTGATGCGCAAAAGTGTGTGCAAAAGCGCAACGACAATCGGGACGCGTACTGGTAGCTTTTTGGTCTTCGTTTGGACAAGTTGATATTGGACCGATTGAAAACAACTACCGAAGCGGCAACCTTGCTGCTCAGATCCCCTCGCTGGACCGTCACCCGCGTGATGGAGCTGCTGGAGATCGGGGATGCGGAGTTCCGTGATCTTGTCGCTGCGGACGCGAAACTCGCGCGGGTGCTTGCGGCGCGGAAATCCGGACAGTCCTTTAAGGGTGTCGTCGAACGTCAGTGCACCGTGTGCGGCGAGCCGTTTTCGACGGCCACCTTTCGCACGCACTGCGGCGCCGCCGCCTGTGTCCGGGTCCAGAAGTTGAGTCGTTGAAGGGGTTACAATCGGCACCCCAACCTCTTTGTGAGTCGAGATGACGTCCCAGTCATTGCTGAGCCCAAACCACGATCTGTCGACACTGATTGACGAGTCCGTCATCCGCCGTTTTCAGGACGATGGTGTTGTGCTTCTCAAGCAGGCGCTGCATCGCGATTGGCTGCAGCTCATCGAGATGGGGCTCGGGCGCGTGCTTGGAGACGGCAGTGTCGCCAAACACAGGTTTTTTGCTGGGCAGAACGGGGAGTTCCAGGAAACCGTTCGCAACTTTGACAGTGCCATCGAGATACGACGGCTGATGTTTGACTCACCGCTGGCCGACATGCTCGGTCTCTGCATGCAGTCCGCAGGAGTGTGGTACTACTCCGATGAGTTTTTCATCAAGGATGCCGGTGGATGCGAGCGTACCCCGTGGCACCAGGACACACCGTATTTTCCTGTAGCCGGGAAACAGTTGGCGTCAGTATGGATTTCGCTTGATCGCCTGCGGGCAGATGAGTGTCTCGAGTTTGTTCGAGGTACACATCGCTCAACGATGTACGACGGATTCGATCCGCGTAATCCGGGCGATCCTGCGCAGAGTTACTACAAGGAGGGGTTACCAAAACTGCCGGATATCCAGGCCAATCGCAGTGCGTTTCCGATCGTCTCGTGGGATATCGAACCCGGCGACATCATCATCTCCAGCCCTAGTACCATTCATGGTGGTGGGCCGACTCTCGTTGATGGACGCAGGCGGGCCATTGCCATTCGCATGTTCGGGGATGATGTCGTGTTTGCGACGCGTCCACCGTCCATGCCGACCGTCCCGTTGACACCTGGCCTGGCACAGCACCTGCGTCCCGGCGATCCGCTGCGTAGTCCGTGGTATCCGCAGTTGAGGCCGGTACCGTCTGGCGAACGGTACGGTGTTTGATTGACGTGACACTGTCGATCGATCCGGGTCAGTTCAATCTGCGGTCGTTGCCGCAAGAATTTTACGCAGACCCCTTTCCCATCTATGCCCGACTGAGACAGGAATCACCGGTGTTGCGTTGCCCGGATGGGAGCATTTTTCTGACGCGGCATGCTGATCTGCTGGCGGTGTATCGTGATAACAGGTCTTTCAGTTCAGACAAACGAATGCAGTTTGGACCAGTGTTTGGCGTGGGAACACCACTCTTTGAACATCACACCACCAGCCTCGTCTTCAATGATCCCCCGCTGCATACCCGCGTTAGACGAGCGATAGGCGATGCGCTGTCCGCGCGGGTGGTTGGCGCGCTGGAAGCGGCGATTGAAACACTTGTCAGCGGGCTGCTTGATCGACTCGAGGCAGGTGGACCGGTCGATCTGATAGCCGACTATGCGGCGGCGATTCCAGTTGAGGTCATATGCAATCTGCTGGCGATTCCGCCTGACGAGCGTGGTCCGCTGCGAGACTGGTCGTTGCGAATTCTGGGATCCCTTGAAGTCGCAGCGGATGCGAAGACCGTGGCTGCGGGACAGCAAGCCGTTCAGCAGTTTTTGGCCTACCTCATGGAACTCGTTGAACACAGGCGCAGCCACCTGATGGGTGACGACATCATCGCGAGGTTGTTATGTGCAAGTGTTGAAGAGAGTGGCCCGACGGCTGCGAGGGTACTCTCTATGCAGGAACTGCTGCACCAATGCATCTTTCTCCTCAATGCCGGCCACGAAACAACAACCAATCTGATTGCAAACGGCGTCGTTCTGCTGGTTTCAAATCCAGCGGCGCAGACGTATTTGCGTGCTGATCCTTCGGCCATAAACACCACGGTGGAGGAGGTGCTGCGCATGGAAAGCCCGAATCAATTAGGTAACCGAACCACCACCACCAACCTGCGCATCGATGGCGTGAACATTGCAGCCGGCACGGTGATCACGTTGTGCATTGGCGCTGCTAATCGAGATCCCGACGTGTTCCCTGATCCCGATGCGTTTCAATGGGATCGAACACCGAATCCGCATCTCGCCTTTGGCAGTGGGATTCACACGTGTGCAGGATTGGCCATCGCCCGGCTGGAAGGACGCGTCGGCTTGTTGCGGCTGTTCCAGCGGTTTCCTGGCATCAAAATCGTTCGTGCAAAGCGCGCTGCGCGAGCCCGCTTTCGTGGTTTCGAAAATCTGGAGGTCGTGCTCAGATGAAGTTTTTGAGCGTATTGATCTGCCTGGGTCTGGTCGGTAGCCATGCGCGTCTTTGGGCAGATGAAATTGTCGTTGCTGCGGCGAGTAATTTCCTGGCCACCATGAATGCGCTGGCACCCCGGTTCTCTGCCGAATCCGGCCATGCCATTACCGTCACCAGCGGATCTACGGCCAAGCTGTATCAGCAGATCGTGCATGGCGCGCCGTTCGATGTTCTGATGTCAGCCGACCAGGCGCATGTCGACCGTCTGGTCAAGGAGGGACGGGCGTTGGTTACCAGTCGGGTGACCTATGCACGCGGCCGGTTGGTGCTTTGGGCAGGCGGAAAACCCCTGTTGGGGACTCCTCAAGCGCTCCTGATTGATCCGCGTTGGCAGCGTATCGCCATCGCCAATCCAGCCGTTGCTCCCTATGGTGTCGCTGCCATGCAAGTGCTAACGGCTTTGTCCATCGAGAGCCGTGTTACACCGCGACTGGTTTATGGCGAGAGCATTGCGCAGGCACATGTCATGGTCGCAACCGGCGGGGCTCAGCTTGGTGTGCTGTCCCTCTCGCAGGTTTTTTCCGCTGACCCGGGTACCTGGGTTGCCATTGATGATTCACTTTACTCGCCCATTCTCCAGGATGCGGTTCTGCTCAATCGGGCTGCACACAACGAGGCCGGCCGCTCGTTCATGACATTTGTCCAAGGGCCAAAAGCCAGGGAAATCATTCAGTCATTTGGGTATGGTTTTGATGGGTGATCTGTCGACTGCCATCGTGCTGACGGCGAAGCTGGCGGGTGTCACGACGCTTGCGTTGCTGGTGATGGGCACTCCGCTCGCCTGGTGGCTGGCTCGCTCGAAACGCTGGTTCAAACCCTTTGTCGAAGCGGTGACTGCCTTGCCTCTGGTATTGCCACCAACGGTGCTCGGCTTCTATCTGCTGTTGCTGTTCAGCCCTGCTTCGACACTGGGTGGTGCGTGGGTTGATCTCACTGGATCAACACTGACCTTCTCATTCATTGGGTTGGTATTCGCGTCTGCTTTGTACTCGCTACCGTTCATGGTGCAGCCCCTGCAAACTGCGTTTGAGGCGGTCGATGAAGAACTGTTGAATGCGGCTGCGAGCCTCGGGGCCACTCCGCTCGATGCCTTCATGACGGTGGCATGTCCATTGGCGCTGCGAGGTTTTCTCTCGGCCTGCATCCTGACGTTCGCACACACCGTTGGTGAGTTTGGGGTCGTGCTGATGGTCGGTGGTAGCTTGCCCGGAGAAACCCGGGTTATTTCCATCGTGCTGTACGAATACGTCGAAACCCTGCGTTTCGATGAGGCGCACGATCTGGCACTGCTGCTGGTGGTCTTTTCGTTTGTTGTCCTGTCGACGGTGTACCTGCTCAACCGTCGCCTGCGGTTTCGCATCGCATGACGCTGCACATCGCCATACAGGTGAAAGCTGGAGAATTTCACCTCAACGTTACCGAGACGTTGCCGATGGAAGGCTGTACTGCCGTGTTCGGTCCCAGCGGTGCTGGCAAGAGCACACTATTGCGTGGTCTGGCTGGCTTTCAGAAAGCCACCGGACGTATTCAATGCGACGAGACGGACTGGCTCGATTCCGATCATGACGTCGACATGCCAACGCACACGCGTCGACTGGGGTTTGTCTTCCAGCAGGGACAACTGTTCCCGCATTTGGGTGTGGAAGGCAATCTGCGCTACGCGCAGCGGCGAGCAAGTTCGACGGCTTCAATTCAGTGGGATCGTGTAGTGGAAGCGCTCGAACTGGGGTCGATGCTGGCCCGCAAGGTGCAGTCCCTGTCCGGGGGTGAGCGCCAGCGGGTCGCGCTGGGGCGTGCGCTGCTGTCGGCCCCGCAGCTGCTGTTGCTGGATGAGCCGCTTTCGGCGCTCGACAATCAGCGCAAGGCTGAAATTCTGCCGTTTCTGGAGCGTGCCAAGGATGAGTTCAGGCTGCCGATGCTGTATGTCAGTCATTCGCTGGATGAAGTCACGCGGCTCGCAGACCGGGTGCTGGTGCTTGCTGACGGCGAAGTGAAGGCGCTGGGTGAGACGGTATCGGTGCTGGAGAGGCTTGACGTTCAGTCGCTGACGGGAAGATTCGATGCGGGTGCCATCGTCACAACAACAGTGGTTGGCCATGAAACAACGCGCATGCTGACCTCGCTGCGATTTGGTGATGCGGTGATCACCATGCCGCTGTTACCTCATCTCTCGACGGGACAGATCGTCAGGTTGCGTATCCGCTCACGCGATGTGGCCATCGCCCTGCAGCGTCCGGAAGGGATCAGTATCCGCAATGTCGTTGCCGCTCGAATTCTCGAAGTTGTGACCGACCCGACATCACCCTATGCGGAAATACTGCTTGAAGCAGGATCGGAACATCTGCGTGCGCGAATCACGCGCGCAGCCGCTGAGGACCTGGTGTTGACGCCAGGTCTCGGTGTGTACGCCCTGATTAAATCCGTGGCCCTGGGGTGACGCTGATCAATCAGACATTACTCAATCAGACCTTACTCAAGGTGACCTCAAGCTCTGACGAATCAGTCCTATTCGACCTCAATTGAACAATAATTACGCAGCCGAAAATGCTGCTCAGAGATCAATGCCGATTGGCAGGTCCGCAACGGTGCGTGTGAGCACCCTGTGGGAGATCCCGATCGCGAACCGTTGGTTCCGTGACTTTGTGGGAGCGATCTCCTGATCGCGATCTTTGTGGACCCCGACAATCGCGGTCAGGAGACCGCTCCTACAAGATGGAGATCGCTTTTCCGATTATTGTCGAATCAAGGTTAAACCTCCGAACGTAGGCCGTAAAACTCTCGCTTCGGCCACAGAAAGTCGATGCGGGTTC
>JAYSTS010000128.1:0-17873 GCA_043719475.1 Gammaproteobacteria bacterium
TGGGACTTCGAAGACATCGACGACTGGTGGACCCGCGCCGACGCCACAGTTATTGCACCGATCATTGCCGTTCCAACGACAGCGGGAACCGGCTCGGAAGTAGGGCGCGCTGGAGTTCTGACAGACACGTCCACACAAACCAAAAAAGTCATTTTTCATCCGAAGATGATGCCCGCAATCGTCATCTGTGATCCTGCACTGACTACCAGCCTGCCGCCTTTCATCACTGCGGGTACCGGCATGGACGCGCTTGCCCACTGTCTTGAAGCCTACTGCGCGCGGGGCTACCACCCCATGGCCGAAGGCATCGCCGTGGAGGGCATACGGCTCGTCTTCGAAAACCTGCGCAAAGTGATGCGCGATGGCAACAACATCGAGGCCAGGGGGCACCTGATGACGGCAGCCGCAATGGGCGCAACCGCATTTCAGAAAGGCCTCGGTGCCATCCATGCGCTGTCGCATCCTGTGGGGTCGCTGCACGATACCCATCACGGCATGACCAACGCCGTGTTCATGCCCTACGTGCTTGAATTCAACCGACCGGCCATCGACGAGAAGATCGTAAGGCTCGCAGCATGGCTTGGGATCGCCAACGGTTATGAGGGTTTCTTGACCGCAGTGCTGTCTCTGCGAAGGGAGATCGGGGTCCCGCATACCCTGGCGGGGTTGAATGTGGATGACCGACACCGCGACCGCGTCGCCAAAATGGCCGTTGTGGACCCCACCGCGGGTGGCAATCCTGTTCCACTCACCGAAGCTGCTGCTGATGCGCTTTTTGGTGCGGCGCTGTCGGGTGATTCCTCGGCTTTGCGATCGGCTTAGGGGATGGTGCCTCCTCTGTAGGAGCGTTCTCCTGACCGCGATTGTTGGGATCATTGATGATCGCGATCAGGAGATCGCTCCCACAAGAAACACCTCCCACACATTCGCACATTGCGTACAGACCTTGCCCGCGGAGGCGGGAGAAGGTCTGAAAATTGGTGAACTTGGGTTAGGCTTACGCGCTTTCAGCCGGCTGCCTGCCAGAGATGGCATCTGAAGGAAAACGATGATCAGATTGATTCGGGTATCTAACCCTTGGGGCTCTCACAACACGACCCTGCAGGGCGGTGGGACGGTGTCGACAGTTACTCCCGGAGCCCTGGCGTGAACGAGACACCGGCGCTGCAATCGGCGCCGTCGATTACCATTGAAAAGCTCGTCAAACGCTTCCCGAAACAGAATCGGGACGTGATCCATGACCTGACCTTTACCGTACCGCCACGTCAGTGTGTGTCGTTGTTGGGTCCGTCTGGATGTGGGAAGACCACGTTGCTCCGGCTGATGATGGGTATCGAACAGCCAACCACGGGACAAATTTCGATGGACCCCGAGTTGTCCGGTCACTTCTCATATGTCTTTCAGGAGCCCCGCCTCGTGCCATGGCGAACCAGTCGGGAAAACGTACGCCTGCCACTGGAGCTTGCCGGTACCCAGACAAGTGTCGCCAACGACGAGATCGATGCTCTGCTGACTTCACTGGGTCTTGGCGAGCGTTTATCCAACTTTCCGAAGGAACTGAGTGGTGGCATGCAGATGCGTGTTGCGCTCGCCCGCGCGCTGATCACCAAGCCGAAGGTCTTGTTGCTCGACGAACCATTCGCTGCACTTGATGAACGTACGCGCTTCCGCTTACAGGATCTGCTGCTCGATCTGCGCGACCGCCTGCAACTGCAGTACATCTTTGTTACGCATTCCATTTCCGAAGCGGTCTACCTTGGCGATCGGGTCCTGCTGATGAATCGAAATGGTCAACTCGATCAAGATCAACACGTCGAATTCGCAGTGCGTGGTCAATCGCTGAAGTTGACGTCCGTCTTCAACGCACATGTCAGTGCATTCGCCAGACGATTCACCGAGTTGGAGAGCAGCACATGACGGCATCCATTCGGGACAAACTGCCGGCATGGGTGTTTCTGATCGTTTTGATGGCGCTATGGGAAACTGCGGTCAACAGGGAGTGGGTTGCAGCCTACTTGCTGCCGGCTCCCAGCGAAATCTACGCAACGACCGTCGAGCTCTGGCCAGAGATCTGGAGCGCCACGCAGTCGACGTTCAACTCGATCCTCTGGGGAATAGGCGCAAGCTTCTGTATCGGAGTCACACTCGCGATCGCATTTTTTGCCGTACCCCTGCTTCGTCGCGCGATCCTGCCTTTTTGCGTGTTTTTTCAAACCGTACCGATCATCGCAATCGCACCACTACTCGTCATCTGGTTCGGCTTTGGTGAAACCACCGTGAAAGCCTCGGCATTCATCGTTTCGCTGTTTCCAATCCTCGCCAACACGTTGACAGGTCTTCAGGAAACCGATCCATTGCTGCGCGAGATGTTCGCGCTCTACAAACCCTCGAGGTGGAAAACCATCATCAAGCTGCAGGTTCCATCGGCGATCCCGTACATCCTGACGGGGTTGCGCATCTCGGTTGGGCTTGCCACCATCGGCGCGATTGTCGGCGAGTTCATTGCCGGTGGAGGCCTTGGCAGCCTGATCGATTCCGCGCGCACGCAGCAACGTGTTGATCTAGTGTTCAGTGGCGTCATCGCGTCCAGCGTGCTGGCGTTACTCCTGGTTCTGTCCATCGATCTGATCAGCGGGCTGTTGCTGCGGCGGCGACCCTATACAAGGAGTGCATGATGTTTGGAAGACTGCTGGCGATGCTGGTACTTGGTGTCTGCGGCGCGGCAATGGCCGATCCCACGACCCTTGCATTGAACTGGAAGGCGGAACCCCAGTTCGGTGGTTTCTATGCGGCCCAGGTGCTTGGGTTGTACAAGCAGAACACGCTTGACGTATCAATCATCGAGGGCGGGTCTGGGTCACCAACGATCCAGGTACTCGGCGCCGGCAAGGTGGACTACGCCGTCGTGTCTGCCGACGAAATCGTGATCTCCCATGACCGTGGTGCAAAAAACGTTGTCGCCCTGTTCGCGACTTTTCAAACCAACCCACAAGCCATCATGGTGCACTCCGAACGAGGCTTTCGTTCCCTGGGAGACGTATTGCAAAGCGAAGGCACCCTGTTGTGGCAAGCCGGCCTGCCGTACGCACAGTTCCTGAAGAAAAAATACTCACCCGTGAAGGTCAATACCGCCCCTTATCTCGGTGGTATCGGCAACTTCCAGAACGACCCGTCTCTGTCGCAACAGTCCTTTGTCACCAGCGAGCCTCTGACCGCGCGCCGCGCCGGGCTGAAGGTAACAAGCTTTCTGATCGCAGAAAGTGGTTACAACCCGTATACGACAGTGCTGGTGACGACCCGCGAACACCTGCGCGACCACCCGCAAGAGGTGGAACGTATGACTGCGGCCGTTCGTGCCGGATGGGAGGCATATCTGGCTGACCCAGCAGCCACGAATGCAGCGATGGGAAGGATCAACAAGGCAATGGACGCACAGACCTTTCTTGAAAGTGCTCGTGCCCAGGTCAGCCTGATCCGAACCGCTGATATCAAATCTCTGGGCGAGATGTCGATGGCCCGTTGGCAGACGCTGGTGGATCAGTTGAAGGAATTGAAATCGATCAGATCAGCGATCGTTACGAAAGATCTGTTCGTTAGTCACTGAAAGGCCATCGGTGCTCTCTAACGGATGGGAACAGATGCGAACAGTTGCCAACAATTGCCAATAATTAATAGGTCCACCATAACGACGGACCTCCTCGGCCTTTCCAGACAGCCTCTGAATCAGAAAGGTGATCGACCCAATCTGGCTGCCCACAACGATGAACGCCGTCGACGCATCCGCTCGTGCAGTTGCGTACGTCGAGCGGCCATCCAGGTTTCCTGAGAGAGATCCTTGCCACCCGCGCCACGCCGCGCGATTTCATTCTCACGGTATTTGCAGAAGTCTTTGTAGGCCTCGACATCGTGGCTCAGGTCCGTGCAAACCATCTCGATCATGATGGCATCGTCGAGCAGACCGATGCCTGGAATGTTGTCGGGGATCAGGTCCTGCGGGTCACAGACATAGGCGATGGCATTGGCTATGCGAGCACGGTCTTCACCACCAATATTCCAATGTGTGTCGGTGATCATGCGAACCAGCATCTCGAACTTCTCAAATCGCTCGCGTACAAAACCCGGCATGTCCACATTACGCACACCCGCCAGCATCTTGCTGGCCGATTCAATGACGGTGCTCTCCCCGACACGGGCAGCTTTTTCCTTTGCCTCGTTCATTCGAATCGAAAAGTATTCCAGGTCCTTGTCCGAGAGTTGAAAGGAAACGGTGAGCGGCATCGGATACTCCTCTGGGTTGATCGCTTCTTAGGCGATCAGGATGGCGATCAGGATTGCGTCGAATCGATGTGTGCGATCCAGCTCTTTGCCTGGGATGCAACCTTTGGGAATTGAGCAGCTTTGACAAACGCCGCGCGCGCCTCTTTGAGCTCCTTCTGGCGAAGCAGGGAAATTCCCATCAGCAGCTGGCCATTGCCCTGGTCCTTGAGATTGCCTTTGGCAAACGCACTCCGCATGGCTTCTTCAGCCGCCTTCCAGCTCTCGTCTCGCACCTTGATTTCGGCGATGCGGACATACAGATCCCCGGTGTTATGCATGCTCGCAGCTTTGGTCAGTGGCACCATCGCCCGATCATAGCTTCGCGCGGCGATCCACATGTAAGAGACCTTTTCAAGAGTCTTCTCATCGGCAGTCACCCTACCTTTCTTGATTTCTGCTTCCAGCAACTTTGCCGCACGGAAAGGCACACCCGTGAACGCCTGAAGATCTGCCAGGGACTTCAGATCGGACTCCGACTCAAACATTCCCGCCATATAGGAGAGTTGAGCAACGGCCAGCGCTTCTTCATATTTTTCCATCTGCCGATACACTGCAGACAGCTGAATCCAGTTGCCGCGCTTGTCAGGAGCCAGTTGCACCAGATGTTTTAATAGCGGCAGCGCCCTGTCGTACTCCTCTCGTTCGAGTCGAAGGGCCAGAAGTAGCTCAATCCAGTTGACCTGTGGCTTCTCTGCCAGATCCACAGCTTTTTGGGCTGGCTCAACGGCTGACTTGTGGTCTTCTAGCCGGTAGTACGCAATGGCCAACAAATAATAGGCTCCGGAATTCGGCTCTGGCGTTAGCGTAAACCATTGTTTCAGGGCGTCGGCACCCTCACGCCATTTTTCCTGGACCATGAAGAGTTGAGCGATCTGGTAACGCGCGCTCAGGATTTCAACGTCGGTCATTCCTCCCGTTGCGACAGCAGCCTGCAAATGTCGACTTGCTCCCGCATAGTCATTTTCCGAACTGGCGATCGACGCCAGCATCTGCTCGACCCGGCTGTTCTCGTAGGGCGAAAGCTTTTCCGGATTCAACTTCGAGAGCGCAGCCTTTGCTTCTGCAAACTTCTCCGCGTTGACGGCTTCAATCGCCTCATTCAGTCGTTTGCCCGTTGCCGCATCAATTTGTGGCGCTTCACGTTTCTCCTCAGCCGAATTCGCAGGAATTGCTGTGAAAACAGTGCCAAGCAGCGACAGGACGATAAACAGCTTTTTCAACTTCACCTTCACTCAATCCTCCAGGTCGAATCGCAGTACGACTCGGATACCACGACGTTCTACGGCGCGGCCTTCCTCGACTTTCGGGTTGTACTTCCAGCGCGTAATCGCTCTGGTTGCAGCGTCTTCAAAAAGCCCTTTGGGTTCGGAATCGATCACTTTCAGGTCTTTTACTGTTCCGGCTGGTGTGATGGTGAATTCAAACTGCACCCAACCTTCTACGCCTCTGGATTGCGCACGGCGCGGATACTCAGGGTTGATCCGCACCAGCGGAATCACGTCCCGGTCAGACCCGCCGCTCACCGTGATACCACCCATGCTCACGTCGCTCGCCACGCTCATGTTGAAGTTGGCGGTGTTATCACCCGCATCAAAATTCGTGCGCGCCATATCCGGCATTTCAGGAACCTGCTGAGGTTTTGGCCGATCAACTTTGTCGCGCTTGGATTCGGTCGTCGTATCGTGCCGAAGTGGTGTGAAGTCAATTCGCACCGCTGGTCGCAGGTTCCCGGCATGGCCACCGCTTGTGATCAGCACCCACATGAACCAGAACATCGCAACTGTAACCAGGAGACCCAGTACAACCGCCATTGGAAATCGCATCGCCATGGTAACTCTCGGTCTCCTGATCAGGCTGCCGGCGGTGCCGCAGCGATAGCCATGTCCTTGATGCCGCCTTTTTTGACTTCATCCATCACCTGCGCGACCACCCCAGCCGGGGCCATCGCATCACCAATGATGACAACGGTATCGTCCGGACGTTCGATGTGCAGGCGCTCGATGGCCGAACGCAGACTGCGCAGTGGTATCTGCTTGCGGTCCATCCAGATGTCACCATTCTCACGCACCGCAATGTGCAGGTTTCCCCGCTCCCTTTGCTCTGCAGTCACTGCATTGGGTCGCGTCACCGTCACGCCGGTCTCCTTGATGAAGGACGTGGTGATGATGAAAAAAATCAGAAGGTTAAGTACAAAGTCCAGCATCGGCGCCAAATCGATACCGTGATCTTCGTTTTCATCGGAGTGATGCACTCCCTTTGCCATAACACTACTCCGCAGTCGCGAACGTGATGTTGTAGACACCGCCCAGGTGGATTTCGTCCACTACCTGCACTACCAGGCCCGTTGGAGCCATCTTGTCCGCCAACACCAGTACTCCTGATTTTGGGCTGACCGCGTATTGTCTTTCGACGTTCGCACGAACAGCCCTTGGATCAACCACTCGACCCTCAATCCAGACTTCACCGTTCTCAAGCACTTGAACAGCCAGACTCTGTTCGGCATTCGGTGGTGGTATCCCACCCGTTGGTCGACTCACCACCAGTCCGGATTCCTTCACGAATACGGCAATGATGATGAAGAAGATCAGCAGATTGAGAACGAAATCCAGCATCGGTGCCAGGTCAATGCCATGCGAAGAATCGGATTCGTGGACAGTGTGTCGCTTGAGTGCCATATCAGAAAGTCAGCCTGTCTTGAAATAACTCTGTTTCCTGCGCCGTGCGCTGACGAACATAATGCAACCAGGGTAACCCGCTGATGCTCACCGCGAGGCCCGTCATGGTGCAGATCATGGCGTGTGACACACCATCAGCCATGGTGCGGGCATCGGCAGACCCACGTATCGCCATGGAATCGAACACTTCCAGCATGCCGCCGACGGTACCGACCAACCCCAACAGTGGTGCGAGTGGAACCATCACATTCAACACTGGTGTGTTGGCCCTCATCGCGGAATTCAGTCGTGACACCATCGCCAGCCGGATCTGCCTGGAGCACCATGAAATGTGGTCTTCACGCGCGTTCCACTCCTGAAACAGTTCATCCGCCTCCCTTGGCATCACTCGCTTGAAGTACCACCAGCGCTCGAAGCTAAGAGCCCACAGCACAACGCCGTTAATAAAAATCCAGATCACGAACGGCCCACCGCCATCAATGAGTGCGACGACCGCCTCCCAAGGATTCGGCATCGATTCAAACACGACGGCTTCTCTCGATGCTCTCAGCCAGCATGCCGTTCGCCTGCTCATCGAGCATCTGAACAAGACCACGTGACAACGAGGACAAAATCGAGTTTCCAAACAGCAACGGGATCGCAATACCAAGACCCAGCACGGTCGCGATCATGGCCTGCCCGATACCTTGTGCCATCAACTTCGGATCACTCGATCCAGATTCGGTGATCGCCTGGAAGGTAATGATCATACCGATCACTGTACCTACCAGACCAAGCAACGGACCTGCCGCAACGCCGAGTCGGAGGAAGGGCTGGAATCGTTCGAGCAGAGGAATTTCCCTGGCCGTTGCCTCGGAAATACGCAGCTCGGCCACATCGTAGTCATCCTCGATGCGCGACTTGTCACCTTTGAATGCGAGCATGACGCGGCCCAGCGGATTGTCGTCCTTGGGGTTGTCCAGATTCCTGAGCTGGGCGTTTACACGCGAACGTACACCCATCAGATAAATGACCTGGAATGCCCAAACGATGATACCGGCCGCACCTATGATCAGGATCACGTAACCTACAAATTCACCCAGCTGGATCCGTTCCCACAATGTCGGACGCTGGCTGTAGAGCCCGAAAATCACACCTCGACCCGGGTCGACGACGCCACGCACATAACCACTCGCCGACCCTTCCAGATCCTCAACGGAAGACTTGAACGCCCCCAACATACCCTGCTTCGGCAGGACCGTGAGTGCTTCCAGTTCCGATCGATACACCAGGAACTGGCCTTCTGAACTGGCCGCGAATGGTCCAACACGAGTGATCTTGGCTGGTGTGGTATCACCATTGGCAGCAACGATCTTGCCGTCATACTTCGCAACCCGACCACTCTCTGTCATTTCATTCTGCATTTCGAACCACAGACGCTCAAGCTCATCGATAGAAGGCAGTACCTTGGCACCTGCCAGCTCTCGCAGAAAGTCCGCGCGCCCAGGATATTGCGCACTGATCAGCGACTGTTCAACGTTGTTGGCGGTATCGCCGGCAACCTGACGGGTCACACCGAACAACTCGCCCATATTGCCTTCGCGTTCGCGCAACAGCGCGTTCTGTTCTCTGATCGTCGTTTCGTTCGCATCGAACTCCGACGACAGACGGGCACTTTCAGCCTCTGCAGAGGCGAGCGCTCCCTCGGCCTGCTTCAGCATCCCTGCCTGCTTCGCTTGATCTGTCTTGAACTCCAGCTCTCGGGCTGCATTTTCCTTCGACTCGACAGCCCGCGCTGCACGGATCTGACCCATCAGATCATCAAGTGATGCAGCAGCGGCAAAAGCGCCGCCCCCGACAAAGGGAGAAAGCACCAGCAAGGCAAAAACAATCTTATTGGCAAAACGATTCATGGTTAGTTGGCCTCCATCGGAGCAGGCAATGGCACATGTATGAGATCAGGCGCTTTCATCTTCCGGGCGATCCGGAGGGCTTCCTGGATGTCGTGGGCATATTCATTGTCCACGACCCACTGATTTTGGGTCTTGTCCCAATAGCCCGTTTCGTTGCCATCGGTAGTCTGGTAAGCAAGCACCACACGGCCAGCACGCAGGAAAGAAACGGCCTTGGCCGTTTCACCTTCGCCGATCAGGCCATCGTAGGCTTCCATGGTTCGGCCTGCTTCCATCTCGATCTGGTAGGCCTCGAGAATACGCCGGTATTTTTCGGAGACCGTCACATCGGCGCGATCCATGATGTCCTTCAGCCCTTGCACGCGCTTCTTGCGCTCTTGAATCAGGTAGGGCACGTCGAGCTGTACGAACTGATCGAGTGCCTCGACCATCCGCTGCATCAATGGGAACACATCACGGCTGGTTGATTCGATACTGGCGAGCTGACTCTGGATGCTCGCAATTTCTTCACGCTGCGACACCACCTGTTTGCGCAGATGCTCGGTGTAGTCCTGAATGCTCTTGGTGTTCTCGATCACGCGGCGATACTTCTGCGCGATATCCTGAGATCGATCATCCAGTGTTTCGACCGTCTTCTGAGAGGCCTGGGCTGCAGTATCGGATGCAGTTTGAGCCAGCAACAGAGCGTCGATCTTGTCTGGAGGATTCAGTGCACCCAACGCGGGGGAGCCAAATGCCAGTACCACCGACGCCAGGGTCGGTGCTGCCCACGCAAAGATCGTAGGGGTGCGACTTCGAATTCGTTTCATGACGCGTTCACAGCCTCTTGAAATTTGTGAGGGGGGAACGGTATTTGGGAGTGTGACATCACGAGTTGCTGCAGATAGCGCAGCCGAACCGACCCAGCCCCCCTTGAACCTGGATCGTCGCCTTGTGATTAGAAGGAGCTGTGCGTCTCGTTGCGCAGTCTCACTTCCCTTCCCGCCTCAACAATGCCCGCGCTTTGCGCGCGGGTCAAGATTACTTTGCTCGATTTCCACACTGCAATGTAATTAAGGTCAGGCTTACACGATCCGTGCCCTCAAGTGCCAGCTCAGACTGGTGCATCGATTTTTAACTTTAATCAGCCGGCACTAGCCGAGTCGCAGAAAGCGAAAGTGCAAACTCTTTGCCTTGTTCATGGCTTCACGACACTCACTCGATCGTCGGGGACGACTTTTGTCGCGCTTATTTGAGAGTTGTGCTCGGTACCCTGGACTGCATCAACAAATCCCCCGTAGTTGATTGGCCCCTGCACAAACCCAGCGCCAGTTCAGCCAACGGCTCTGCGAAGGGGAATGCCTGTATTCTGGAATACCGCATTCAACATCGCGCAAGGCCTGGCTAGCCGTTTCCATGGCCAGAGCAAGACAGGCTCCTGATCGCGATCTGGGAGATCTCCCGATCTGGAAAAGTTGTGGGAGCGATCTCCTGATCGCGATCTTCGATGACACCGACAATCGCGGTCGGGAGACCGCTCCCACAGGAGACCGTTCCTACTCGATACGGTTGACCAGCGCTCCAAGCCACTTCGCTCGCAGCACCACCTCATCACCTGGACGCAAGTAGGCCCAAGGGCTCCAGATCGTTGCCGGACTGAACATCACGCCCTCTGGGGTACCTGTCAACAGCAGGGTTCCACCTGCAATACCCTCACAGTCGGTCAGTTTGACCTCGCCTGCTTCGGACTCGTAGACCTGCTCACATCCTTCCATGGCCGCAGATGCGATCTGTTGGGGAGACCAGATCATCTGGCTTGCCCCGGACCGTTGTCGCAGTTGACCGTTCAGATACAGTTCAAGCGTCAATTCTCTGGAAAAATCATTGCCATTCTTCGGAACCACAAAAAACGGACCCAGTGGCAGCATGCCTTCGCCGCCCTTGCCGTCTGTGAAGCCCGTCGTGCCCATGGGTTTATCAAAGTCGACATCACGAACCAGCGGCCAGCGATCCGTGAAATCGTTGCATAGGACGTAGCCAAATTCAGTCGGCCGCTCCTTGGTCAAACGCGTCAACGGTACCGCGCAGAGTTCCGCTTCGTAATCAAGGCGTCCACGATTGGCAACCGATGCGTTCCAGGCGGTGGGCTGGGACAGCTTGGGGAAGAGGAACGGTCCATCCTCAATGCCCACTTCCTTCGCGTGGGCGCTGAAATTTGTACCAGCGGCGATGTGGCTCGCTGACGTATCGAGAGGGACCGTCAGCTCCTCCCATTTCACCAGTTGAGGTGTTGCCCTTCGAGCGACGTACTCGAGTTCATCGTAGCCGTTGAGGCCAAACGCAACGATCGGGTCCTGAAGCTGTCGTTGCAGCGCGTAACTGACATCAATCGCCTGCACGCCGTCAGCGGTTATCTCCCGGACAATCAATAATTTCACTTCCTCTTTCAGCGACAAACGAGCGAACGTCAGACCGGCATCGAGTGGAAGCACTTCCATTCCATCGAGTGGCGCACCGGTCAGCGACTCGTCAAACGCCGGGCGCGACAGGAACCAGGTGGTTATTACTAGCCCCAGCAGGAATAGAGCCACGACAATCGTTATGATGCGCACAGCTTGCCTTTGCACTACGTTACCTCGGTAAGTTGTTTGGCAGAGTGGTCGAGATAACCGTTTGAACCCCTCTGACATCAACCACCGATGTATGCCAGAAAGGAAGCGGACATTTGTGTTACACCTCCGACATGTGTGTGCCGGGCCGGGCGAGACGTTGGGTTCGGAAATCGTTCGACCCACAGCCCCTCAATTGCATCCCGCCCTTCCACATTCACCACCCAGAATTCCATTTTCGCGACATCGGACCAACCGCCACCCCCAGCTTTCAATATCAGATCAACGTGACGAAAGATATTCGTGGCCTGGGTTACCGCGTCGGGCGGAACGTCACGACTACCGGGGTTGAACGGCGAGATGACGCTGGATACCAGCAGCGGGCCAATTCGGCTGGCAACCGGAATCGCCGTCTGATGGCTGAGGCCGTCGATAGGTATGCTGCGTCGATCACTCATCGCGTGCTGCCCGGCTTGCCTCGTGCTGCAGCCCACGCCATGTAGTCGCTCATTCGCACATCACTCAGCGGAAACAGCCCGGTTATCGACTCACCAGCTGCCACACGCTCCAAAGCAAAGGCTTCGCGGGATTCCTGTTCGAGCGCATCACGAACCACTTCCTCGACCAACGCTATCGGCACGATGACTACGCCTTCACCATCACCCACCACAACATCGCCTGGCATCACGAACACGCCAGCGCACGTGATTGGTTCGTCGATAGAAAAGGGCATATGCATTCGGCCAAGTGTCGCGCCATGCGACGATAGGTGGTACACCGGCTTGCCGATCGCAGCGATGGCGGGCGTGTCGCGAAGTGCGCCATCCGTGACGATTCCGGCTGCTCCGCGCGCGAAGGCCCGGGTCGCCAGAATGTCGCCGATGGTAGCCGCATCGGCGATGCCACGTGCTTCAAAGACCAATACGTCGCCCGGCTCGGCAGACTCCACCGCCCGCTTCTGTGCATTCATGCCACTCGCATACCGCGTCTGAAGGTCTTCGCGCAGCGCAACATAACGAAGCGTGCGAGCACGACCGACCATTCGCAATTCGGGATGCAAAGGCCGCAGTCCGCTCAGGAAGGTGCTGCGAATACCACGCAGCTGAAGCTGATAAGTGAGCGTCGCGCTGCTGATACTGAGTAGCGCTTCGCGAAGCGCCGGTGTCAGCAGGTTCGGAGTGTCAGACTGATCAATCATCGGTTCACGGTGCTCCCTTTCTGCCTGCGATGTGTTTCAACGCCGGGATCATGCACTGGCAAGGCATCGCTGTCACACGGACTTCTTGATGGCAGATCGCCATCGGGAGATCGCTCCCACAAGTGCAGGTATAGCAGCATTGTAGGAGCGGTCTCCTGACCGCGATGGAGTTCGCGATCAGAGATAAACCGACAGTTCGGCTCGAACCAGACCACGCTGCGCAGCCGGCATCCTGGATGGCATGTGAGCGTCGATTGGCACACCTTGGGGAATGACGTAGACATCACCGACAAACTTGACCAACCCGCGACCCTGACCGGCGGTCGGCATGCGTGATGCCGGTCTGGCATGCAGCAACAGAGAATCGCCGACAGTAAACCAGGGAATGTCCGCGTCCAGCCGGGGGCAGGAGATCAACATGCCTTGTCGGACTGTTGCCGGCGCTTCGGTTGACTGCAACGTGAAAAACGCTGCAGCAGTTTGCGCCAGGTACTCAAGACCAACGGCAGTTGACACCCGACCGTCATTCACAAACGCAGAATCAGCCTTCAAGCGGGCCACCGCCCACACGCCTTTGTCATCACTGGACAATACCGAGTCGATGAGCAGCATCGGCCACCGATGCGGCACCAGCATTTCGATGGGCCTGACAAGACTCACCAATCAATGTCCCGATTCAATCAGTGCCTGCACTCGATCCTGCACGCTGACGGGCACACCAAACAGCATGGTTTCCGTCGCGGCCTCAACCGGTACCTGCACCGTATAGGCTTCATTGATCAGCTCTTCATCCGCATTGTGGATCTGGTAGTAAATTCTCAGTCGGTATTCCCACTCGACCAACTGTGCCGATACCTGCAGCGCCGAATTGAACCCTGCACTGCGGATGTAACGAACACGGGTATCGACGATTGGCCAGATCTGCTGCTGAGCACCCATCTGGAGGTAGCCGAAGTCGAAGCGCGAAAGCAACGCGACCCGCGCGGTGTCGTAGTACCGGAAGTAGTTGCCGTGCCAGGTAAAACCAGTGGGGTCGGCATCCTGAAAGGGGACCACCACCGGCACTTCCACCCGCAACGCGGCATGGTCGGCCCAGCCCTGCTCCCACAGGCGTCCCCGCCGATTCCGCCCGGATGCTGTTTTGCGTGTCATGCCTTGTTATCCCATGTGACTTGATCGGTCGGCTTCGAACGATACAACAGCCTGCCTTGTGTGCACATGCGACCTGCGGATTCAATGAGGAACTCGATCGCCATCGACTCCGCGCGCCAATGAGTCGTCAGCCACATAGCCGGTGTTACCGATGCCTTGAACTTGATGTTCGCAAGCCCACAGAACTGCAGGTCACCAAAGGGTGGGAAAATCCGCTCCACTGCCGATCTCACCCATTCGATCTGAACGATGCCGGGCAGAATGGGGTTGCCTGGAAAATGCCCTGCAAATACCGGCAGTGCCGCATCAATCCACAAGTAGGCACGGGCCTCGTTTTCACTTGACTCAATATGGGCGCACCAGATCTCTGGCGCTTCGGCTGGCGTACCACTGCGGTGCCAATCGACATGAGTTTTTTCACTCACCGGCAGGCGAGAAAACCAGCCGATCGATGGATCCGGACTGGCCTGTGCAATCAGCACTTCCAGTGACGCGGGATCAAGCAGTTCGAGACGTGGCAATCGCGGATCCATGGTCATGAAAAACTCAAGTCTCAGACAACAACTATCCTGCGCCCGGGCTGGCCAAACCACCTCACGCTAGGTAACCTCTGGTCGACTCGAACATGGGTATTCAGATCCCTTAAGTGTGCACAGGAGCGTACCGCGTTCCTCACATTTTTCCTGCGTTTCCCGCAGGAAAATTACGGCTCGATGGCGGGGTCGCCGCTTCCAGGCAGCGGTGGGACGCAGCAATACAAAAGCAGTAACGGAAAGACTGACACGCAAAGTGGTATTCGTAATAAGTGGTATTCGTAATAAGCGGTATTCGTAATAAGCGGTATTCGTAAAAAGTGGTATTCGTAAATCGCTATACATTGACGAGCGCTCTGGGTGTAGGGCTCGCTGCCATGCGCACAGCGTTGAGATCTGGTTCCGGCGGACTTTCGCAAACCCAGTGGCCAGACTGCACAATTCCCTGTTATCTCGGCGTGCTCCCCGTTGAACTCACCGTTGCTGTCGCCGCCGAGCTGGACAGTCGCAACAACCGCATGATCGATCTTGCGCTGACCCAGGATGGGTTCGCCGATGCCATAACCGCATTGCAGCGGCAACTCGATCCAGGTCGTCTGGGGCTGGTCATGGGCACCAGTACTTCCAGCATCGATCGCACTGAATCGGGTTATCGCTCACTCGACGCGCAGGGGCGATTCGTTCCGCCATTCATTCAACCCAGAGTCCACAGTCCGCATGCGCCTGGGGACTATGTCGCCGAGCGCCTGGGAATCGATGGTCCCTGCATGACGGTCAGTGCCGCCTGCGCCTCCAGCGCCAAGGTATTCGCCACCGCGAAGCGCTGGCTGGACCAGGACCTGGTCGACGCTGTTGTGGTCGGCGGGGCTGACTCGCTCTGCCTGAGCGTCATTTACGGCTTCCACTCACTGCAACTGGTCTCTCCTGATCCCTGCCGACCATTTTCACCGGATCGCACCGGCATCAGCCTTGGCGAAGCGGCCGGTTTTGCGCTCCTGACCCGAAAAGAGCTGACCCGCAACGACACCGGCTTCGGTATCAGGCTCAGCGGGGCTGGCGAAAGCTGCGATGCCTACCACATGTCGAGTGCACATCCAGAAGGGCTCGGCGCCCGACTGAGCATCGAACGAGCGCTGGCTAGCGCAGGCCTGAACCCAACCGATATCGACTACGTCAATCTGCATGGCACCGGCACCCGTGCCAATGATGAAATCGAAGGCAAGGTCTGTGCGATGTTCGACAACGCAAGAACCGTGTTGTCGGCAACCAAAGGCTGGACCGGTCATACGTTGGGCGCTGCTGGCATCGTCGAGTCCGTCATCGCCATGGATGCGCTGTGCACCAGTTTGTTACCGGGGACGATGAACACCCGACAATCCGAAGCACCCTTCCATCTGCTGCTCGATAATCTGGAGCGACCCACTCGCCACGTGCTGTCCAACTCCTTTGGCTTCGGCGGCAACAATTGCTCACTGATCTTCAGCGCAGCATGATCGTCCAACTGGCAGGCATTGGTATCTGGACCAAGGGTCTGACCCATTTCAGTACACTGCTGAACGATACCGGGATCGACCCTCATGCCGAATACATGGTGCCCGCACCGGCCACGATACCCGCACGCGAACGGCGTCGGGCCGGCCACTTCATCAGTCTCGCTGTCGAGGTTGCACACCAGGCCTGCGATATGGCCGAAGTCGACAAGACCACGATACCTTCCGTCTTTGCGTCTGCGCTGGGTGATACCGATATCAGCGACTACATGTGTCGAAAGCTGACTCAGCCCGAGAAGCTGCTCTCGCCCACTCAATTTCATAATTCGGTCCACAACGCGGCGTCCGGCTACTGGAGCATCAGCGCACAGAATCGGGCACCCAGTACGTTCGTCAGTGGTTTCGACCGCAGTTTTGGTGCCGGGCTGCTGGAAGCGGCGAGCCAGGTCGTTGCCTTCGATGCGCCCGTGCTGATGGTGGGCTACGATCTCGCAACGTCATCCCCATTTCACGAAATGCTGCCCATCGATGCGGCCATGGGTGTGGCGCTGGTCTTGATGCCGGAACACCAGAAGCGCAGCGCGGCATCGGCACTGGTTATCAGAATGAACATCGTCCCTCATACCGGCGGCAGCGCATCGACCAACCACGGCGGCCATCCCATGCAAAGTGGACTGAACCTGGCTCTTCAATCCGCGCAGTTGCAGCGTGGGAACAAACAAACGAGCACACTGACAATTGATACGCCGCGCAGTGGTTATCTGCAGATCGAACTGAGTGGTATGGACAAATGAGTGGTATGGACAAATGACCGGTCAGATACCGACACGACGGACCGACGTGTGCATTCTGGGCGCTGGCCTGGCAGGGCTCTCGCTTGCTCGCCAGTTGTTTCAGCGAAAGCCGGAGCTGTCGATCACATTGGTGGAGCACCGGCAATATCCGGTGGTTGAAGCGGCACATAAAGTAGGCGAATCCACCGTCGAAATCGCCTCACATTATTTCGCCGAGATGCTGGGTCTGCGCGATCATATGCAGCAGCAACAGCTACCCAAGTTTGGGCTACGGCTTTTTTTCCGGGGCGAACAAGCCATCACCGATGATGTCGCTCGATACGACGAAGTCGGCCCAAGCAGGGTTTTGCCAATACCCACATTTCAGATTGATCGGGGTCGCTTCGAAAATCACCTGGCCACCGAATGTCGAGCGCAGGGAAGTGCTCTGCTCGATCAGACCACGATCCGCAAGATCGAGCTCTCAACCGGACAACATCGTGTGACCGTGCGCAGCGACGATGGTGAACAGATCATCCAGTCGCGCTATCTGGTCGATGCCAGTGGACGCCGCGCGTGGCTGCGCACCCAGGGGGCTCTGGAGAAGGAACTCAATCACCACAACCATGCCGTCTGGTTTCGGGTGGAAGGTGATCTCGAAGTTGACAGCTGGAGTCACAACACGCAATGGCTGGCACGATGTAACGGCTCCCCGCGTCGACTCAGCACCAACCACTTTACCGGTCCGGGTTACTGGGTTTGGCTGATCCCACTCGCTTCCGGTACGACCAGTGTTGGCGTGGTCTTTGATCCGACCCTCCTGGCGCTGGAAACTGTCAATACCTACGAACGATTCATGCGCTGGCTGGCCAGCGAACACCCAATCATCGCCGCTGCGATAGGGTTACGGACCGTACTCGATTTTCACGTGCTGAAAAACTACGCAGTAGGTAGCCGGCAAGTGATGTCCAGCGACGGCTGGATGATGACGGGTGACGCCGGTCCGTTCTCAGATCCGTTCTACTCCCCGGGTAGTGATTTCATTGCCTTTGCCAACGGTTTCATTACCGAACTGATAACCACCGAAGCGCCGAACGAACGATTTGCCGAGTTCCAACGTCACTTCATGGGCTTTTTCACGAACACTATGTCCATCTATCGGGGGCTGTACGCCTGCATGGGTCATCGTGATCTCATGGTCATCAAGACACTGTGGGACTTCACCTATTACTGGGCAGTGCTGTCCAAGCTCTTT
>JAYSTS010000129.1:0-6257 GCA_043719475.1 Gammaproteobacteria bacterium
CGAGACACGTTGCAGGCCGAGCGGTCGTAATTGCGCCAGGCGTGACCTGACTTTCGAGCGCCACTGCCGAATCACGCTGCGCAGTTCGTCAACGTCTGCACCTGCGTCCGGAAGGATCCGCTCTTCGTACAGGCGACACCAGCGTCTGATGTAGCGACGCTCCAAGTAGTTCCATTCGTCGTAGCGAAAACTGCGGGCCTGCCCTCAGGGTGAACCGACTGCATACGAATTTCCGACGGGCGCTACGTACCGGAAGAACAAATTGCAGCAGTGACACTCCCATGCAAGAAACCGCGCATCAACGGTTACTTGTTGTTCTGATTGGAGCGGGTTTGCCGCAGTTTCGGGAACAGACGGGCAAAGCCAAATCGTATGCAGAACGTTTGTTTGACTCCCTACTGCTCGGCGCGCTCTCAGCGCATGAGTCGAAGACTGCCATCGAAAAAACCATTGAGCTTGAGTGCGTTGTGATCGAAGCGCGCCGCGCTCGACGAGAGTTTCTGCCCGGTTCGCTTTGACCATCTCCCCATCTTCTGAAAAGCGTTATCTGCGAGCGATGGCCGAACTCGGACCGGGTCCTCACCGATTGGTTGCCGTTGCAGAAATGCAGAAAAAGCCTGTGCCCGCGCGAGGTCCTTTGCGCAACGGTCTCATCAACAAAGGCATGATCTGGAGCCCGAGCCATCGAGATACCGCATTCATAGTGCCGTTGTTCGATGAGTTCATGCGGCGCATCATGCCGGGAGATCGGTGGAGAGATTCGACTTGCAGGTGTGCGCGAAAGAAAGGGATAACAAGCGGCAAGGAGCAAAGGTGCTAAATTACAAACGATGTATGTCGACCAAGGGGCTACCCACATCCTCCACACGTTCTCCAGTGAAACGTTATGCCAAAACCTGGGCGGCTGTTGCACTTCAGCAGGAGGTACACATCAAGGTCAGTGGTGCCCGCTCCGGTGAGCAACGATTCTCTGCGCGAACGCTTGAGACTCAATGTACCCGTGAGCAACCAAGGAGGGGAAGCGTGAACGCCCGAGAGGCTGAAAAGATTGTACAGGCCCGAGTTCCAGTAGACTCCATCATCCAGTGGATCGAGAACCCGCCCATCCGCGCGTACAACGCAGACCCCGCCGAGTGGTACTACTTCAGCGTGATGCCTCGTGAAGTCTTGTGGGTTGGGGGCGATCCGTATGTCGTCGTAAACAAGCAAACGGGTCAGTTGGTTGATGTGGGACGTCTCGGAGAATGAGTTTTCGTCGCAACAGCATTCCTCATGAAATTTGTCCGCAATGCATGCGCTGGGCGGGATCGGCGCTGATCCACAAGGCGCGCCTAACTGCGCCGGCAAAATCCACCAACGCACCGACTCTGCAAGTGTCTGCGCACACAACATGAACAATCCGTTTTTTGATCATCCCATTCTGAACTCACCCTATGCGTGCCCGGCACAACACTGGGAACTCGACGGTGATGGCCAACCTACCCAGAACATCGTGAATGATCGCCGCAAGGCAAAATTCATCACGCCTATTCCGAAGCCAAGGAAAAAGAAGAAATCCAGTACCGACCAGGTCGGCTTTGTGTTCGACGAAGGCATCGGTCTGTCCACCGGAAAGCAGCAGTACGATCAGACGTCTGTCATCAATCAAATACGAAACCTGGTTGATTCCTGGCGCAATCTTCCGAATCCCAATCAATGGCAAGTGACCCCTGAAACAGCTCGACTCCTGCAACACTGGCGCCACCACCATTTTACCGGCGTGCGTCCGTTCTTCTGTCAGGTGGAAGCCGCAGAAACAGCCATCTGGCTCTCCGAAGTTGCACCACACACGACCCCTGGAAAAGGCGTTATCGCCCTGCTCAGCCAAGCCAACCTGGACGCGAATCCGGAACTGACCCGAATTGCATTGAAGCTCGCGACAGGAGCCGGAAAAACGACGGTCATGGCGATGCTGATCGCCTGGCAAACCATCAACGCCGTTCGCCGACCAGGTAGCAAGCTCTTCACCCGCGGCTTCCTGGTGGTTTCGCCAGGTCTCACTATCCGGGATCGTCTGCGGGTTCTCCAACCGAACGATCCAGACAGCTATTACGCCAGCCGAGAGCTGGTACCGCACGACATGCTCGACGATCTGAATCGCGCCAAGATCGTCATCACCAACTACCACGCCTTTAAACTTCGTGAGCGTTTGGAGATAGCCAAAGGCGGCAGACAACTGCTGCAGGGGCGTACCGGGGACGCACTCAAAACCCTCGAGACCGAGGGGCAGATGCTGCAGCGAGTCATGCCCGATCTGATGGGCATGAAGAACATCTTCGTCATCAACGATGAAGCTCATCACTGCTATCGCGAGAAACCTGCTGACGATCCTGAATACACCGACGAACAAGGCAACAAACTGACGGGCGATGAGCTGAGAGAGGCGAAGACCCGCGCGAAGAAAGAAAACGAAGCAGCCCGCCTGTGGATTTCCGGTCTTGAAACCGTCAACCGCAAACTGGGCGTGACTCGGGTGCTGGATCTGTCGGCCACCCCGTTCTTCCTGAGTGGGTCGGGGTATGTCGAAGGCACCCTCTTTCCATGGACGGTCAGTGATTTTTCGCTCATGGATGCCATCGAGTGCGGCATCGTCAAACTACCGCGTGTACCTGTTGCACAGAATCTCTCTGGCGCGAAAGACGATGAGATGCCGATGTTTCGGGATCTCTGGAAACACATCCGCGACAAGATGCCGAAGAAGGGTCGTGCTGCGGGTGCTGTACTCGATCCATTGACGTTGCCGACGTTGTTGAAGACCGCACTTGAAGCGCTTTACGGACACTACGAAAAAACGTTCCGACTCTGGGAGGAACACGGCACCACGGTGCCACCCTGCTTCATCGTGGTTTGCAACAACACATCTACATCGAAGCTGGTGTATGACTACATATCTGGCTTCCAGGCACCCAACGCTGACGGTAGCACTTCACCCGTTCACGGTCGTCTCGCGCTCTTCCGCAATTTTGATGAATTCACCGGTAACCCGTTCGCTCGACCAAACACCCTTCTGATCGATAGCGAACAACTCGAATCTGGTGAGGCGCTCGACGACAACTTCCGCAACATGGCTGCCGACGAGATCGATCGCTTCCGTCGCGAGATCATTGAAAGGAAACAGGACTCTCACGCAGCCGACAACCTCACCGATCAGGATCTGCTGCGCGAAGTGATGAACACCGTCGGCAAGGAAGGGCAGCTCGGTGCAGAGATCCGCTGCGTGGTATCGGTCTCGATGCTCACCGAAGGCTGGGATGCCAACAACGTCACTCACGTGCTCGGTGTGCGCGCATTTGGCACGCAGCTTTTATGTGAACAGGTCATCGGGCGGGCACTGCGTCGGCTCTCTTATGACCTCAACGAAGAAAACCTGTTCAACGTCGAATACGCCGATGTGCTCGGTATACCCTTCGACTTTACGGCAAAGCCTGTCATCGCTGCGCCCAAACCACCCCGGCCGACTGTACAGGTCAAGGCAATCCGACCCGAACGCGATCACCTGGAAATCCGGTTTCCACGTGTAGAGGGCTATCGGATCGATCTGCCGGAAGAACGTATCGAAGCGCGATACGATGAGGACTCCGTGCTGGTACTCACGCCGGAACTGGTCGGACCGTCGACAACACAGAATGCAGGGATCATCGGTCAGACCGTCAATCTGAATCTCGAACATCTGGAAGACATGCGCTACTCCAGTCTCGTTTTCAATCTGACTCAGCGCCTGCTGAACACGAAATTCCGCGACCCGGGTGAACCACCCCCACTGCATCTCTTCGGCCAGCTGAAACGCGTTACCAAACAATGGCTGGATACATGCCTCAAATGTAAGGGTGGTACCTACCCCGCACTGCTCATGTACCAGGAACTCGCAGACATCGCCTGTGAACGGATTACCCAAGGGGTGACCCGCGCATTCATCGGCGAACGTCCAGTGCGGGCACTGCTCGATCCGTTCAACTCGACGGGCTCAACCGCTCATGTCCGATTCAATACGTCCAAGCAGGATCGATGGGATACCAAAGGTCCACCACCGCGCTGTCATATCAACTGGGTAGTTCTCGACAGCGACTGGGAAGCCGAGTTGTGCCGTGTGGCTGAAGCACACCCGAAGGTAAGGGCCTATGTGAAAAACCATGGGCTTGGCTTCGAGGTTCCATATCGGTTCGGCGCCGAATCAAGGAGGTATCGGCCTGACTTCATCGTGCTGGTGGACGATGGGAAAGGTGAGAATGACCTCTTGCACCTTGTCGTCGAGATCAAAGGCTATCGAGGTGAAGATGCCAAGGATAAAGCCAGCACGATGCACACCTACTGGGTTCCAGGAGTGAATCACCTTGGTACTCACGGCCGTTGGGCCTTTGCAGAATTCCGTGATGTCTTTGAAATCGAGTCGGAATTCGCCGAGAAAGTCGAAGCCTATTTCGACAGGATGATCACCACCGTGCTGTCGCAACCAGAGAACATCAGCAAATAGTCATGGCCAAAAAAACCAGCCCGCCCAAATCTGTTGAAGCACTGACCCACACCGACGCCACGCGCCGGAACATTCCTTCGGCTGAGCAGCAGTCCATCGTCCAGCGAGAAGTCGAAAAGCCCAAATCCGTACGCTATCCACGCAACACCGATCTCGACCCGCAACTTGTCTGGCGGGGCAAGGATGAACAGGACTGGAGTGATCTGGTCGTCAATGCGCCACCCCTCTACATCCAGGAGAAAGTACACCCCAAAGCATTGATCGACGATCTGTTGCGGCAGACCCGGGAACAACGGGTCGAAGAGGGCATGGGTACGCCGGACCTCTTTGCGGACTTCAACGGCATTCCGAAAGGCGCAGACAAGACCGAGTTCTATCAACACGATCAGAACTGGAGCAATCGCATGATCCTCGGCGATTCTCTGCAAGTGATGGCGAGCCTTGCCGAGCGCGAAGGCTTACGAGGGAAGGTGCAGTGCATCTACTTCGATCCGCCGTATGGCATCAAATTCAATAGCAACTTTCAGTGGTCAACGACGAGCCGCGATGTGAAGGATGGTAACGCCGGGCACATCACTCGCGAACCGGAGCAGGTCAAGGCATTTCGGGATACTTGGCGCGACGGCATCCACAGCTATCTCACCTATTTGCGAGATCGGCTCACTGTTGCCCGGGATCTCCTAACTGATTCCGGCTCGATCTTCGTGCAGATTGGTGATGAAAATGTCCATCGCGTCCGGGCGTTGATGGATGAGGTGTTTGGCGAGACGAATTTTGTCAGCCAGATCGTCTATCGCACAACGACTGGCAAGGCTTCAGCCGCGCTCGACAGCACGCGAGACTTCGTCCTTTGGTTTTCAAAGTCTCTGCCTGACATGAAATTCCGCCGGCCTTGGTTTGAACGTGATGTCGAAGCAGACGCGAACTTCCGTTTCGATTTCGACCCGGCGGGCACGTTCATTCCAGCGACTGACAAACCCTACCGCATTGCACGGATGAACCCGATAACTTCGCAGTCCGGAAGCTCGACAACGCTGTTCGAGTATCCGCTGTGCGGTCAGAAGTTCTCACCGGGGAAAGGCGGCTGGAAAACCAATCTGACGGGAATGGAACGTCTCCGCAAATCACAGCGACTTACCTTTTCGGGACGCACACTCGGATTCGTTCGTCCATTTCGCGATTTCGCCTGTCAATCACACGCTGACATTTGGGACGACACTCGGCAGTCGGGATTTGGTGACTCAAAAGTCTACGTGGTTCAGACCGCAACGAGCGTCATCCAGCGCTGCGTCCTCATGGCCACCGACCCCGGCGACCTCGTCCTTGATCCGACCTGCGGTTCCGGCACCACCGCAACCGTCGCCGAGCAATGGGGCCGTCGCTGGATCACGATTGACACCTCGCGCGTGGCGCTGGCGCTGGCCCGTGCTCGCATCATGGGCGCGCGTTATCCCTTCTACCTGCTGGCCGATTCCCGCGAGGGCCAGCAGAAGGAAGCCGAAGTCACCCGCACCGCGCCGAGTTCGCAGCCCGTGCAGGGGAATATCCGCCACGGATTCGTCTATGAGCGCGTGCCGCACATCACGCTCAAGTCCATCGCCAACAACGCGGAGATCGATGTCATCTGGGAGAAATATCAGGCCATCCTTGAACCTATCCGCCAGCAACTCAATGAAGCCCTCGGGACGAGTTGGCAGGAATGGGAAATCCCCAGAGAGTTAACCGCGGATGACGCGGATGAACGCGG
>JAYSTS010000130.1:0-51271 GCA_043719475.1 Gammaproteobacteria bacterium
ATGGCAGCCAGGAATCCTCTGCCTGTCGGGTCAGCCGTTTTTCAATCTCCGAGCGCATGCCTTCCGGCGTCGGCACATAGGTATACCACAGCTTCCACAACTCACCATCCCGCACTGCATTTTCCAGCGCATCATGGTGACGCAGGTCGAGCGGTTCCAGACGAGCGATTGTATTTTCAAGAACGACAGGCTGAAGCCACTTGTCAGGCATCGGTTCAACAACTCCTGAACTTACTGGCTTCGCATTGACGCCAGGCCAGATAGTCCTCAACAATCTTTGCGTGGTCGAATGCAAGCGTCGGCGGCGACTCGGGCTTCCAAGCCTGCGCAACACGGGCATCGTCCCCACCTTTCGGTATCCCGTGTGCGCGACCGACATAGACCACAGATACGGTGTGTCCGCGGGCATCCCGATCTGGGTCTGAGTAAACGCCCAGCAATTCGACCAAGGTCACCACCAGACCTGTTTCCTCCAGTGCTTCTCGCCCGGCTGCGTGTTCCACAGTCTCACCAACATCTACAAAACCTCCTGGCAATGCCCAACCTTGCGGCGGAAAACGACGTTCAATCAGTACGATGTCACCAGGCGAATCGAGCAGCTCGATCACGACATCGACCGTCAGCAACGGTGTTTGCGGTCTGCTCATGAATGCGCCGATCCCTGATCCAGCAACACACTCTCCAGAAGTGTTAACGCACGTGTCGTGAATGCCCACATGTTCGCCTCCCGATCATCGCTGCCCGTCTGCACGGTGATCGACTCCGTGGTGAAACCATCGACGGCTAACACGCTGGTGCCTGCGGGATGCCCATAGCGAGCCCCCGTCGGCCCTGCGGCGCCCAGTTCCGCCAGCCCCCATGTGGTGCCCAGCTGCTCACGTGCATGTCGTGCAAATCGCCTCACCATCGGCTCGGACAACGGTTCAAGCCCTTCGACGTCCGCAGCCTTGATCCGCAACAGCTCACGGCGCGAAGCCAGGGTATAGACAACACTCCCACCCTGAAAGTAGGCAGACGCGCCCGGCAGCGCGAGCAGCGAAGCCGAGATCAACCCTCCCGTTGAGGACTCTGCAACAGCTATGGTCTGACCTCTCGACTTGAGCAACTCACCTATCCGTCTGACCTGCTCAGTCAGCAGTGTGTTAGTCATCCTGTTTCTCGATAGGCTTATGGGTCGATCTCAATTCTTGGTCCGCCGCCAGATTTCGCCACGCGCAACAACGGGTTCAACCAGCGAAAAATCACCCGCGTAGGCTTCGTATCCTTTGGGCGCTGGGGCTCTCGGTTCAAGTCCGAGCG
Organism: Gammaproteobacteria bacterium; assembly: GCA_043719475.1. Classification (GTDB taxonomy): domain Bacteria; phylum Pseudomonadota; class Gammaproteobacteria; order Pseudomonadales; family Azotimanducaceae; genus SYFY01. Next base: position 1,300 of record JAYSTS010000130.1, read on the forward strand.
CGAGCATCACACGATCATCCTGGTAGTAACAGGTCACGGTTTCGAGCGCCAGGCGACGTAGAAACCCAGGGTCGCCATTGCGCATCAGGTGAGCCACGCGAGCTCGCTCAGCAATCGACAGTTGCGCAAAATGCTGCGCGAACTGGCGAAACGCGGACTCATCCAGACGATCGAGATCGATTCCCAACTGGTGCCAGTAGTCCCGTGCATGGGTTTGCAGATAGCCCAGCACACCCACCTCCCCTGCACTTGGCAGGGCTCGCGCCGGGTCAGCCGGAACGATGACTTCCAGCACCGCATCCAGCGTCCGTCGATGCAGTTCGGTGAGCGGATGATCGGACGTAATCAATGTTGTGTGTGTCATGGTCGGGCCTCAATCAAACAGGTTGGCGAGCCGCCTTTTCATCTGATCGGCGATGTAGAGTGCAACGGCCTGGATGGTCGTCGTGGGGTTCACGCCACCAGAAGTCACAAAAACACTCCCATCAACAATGAACAGATTACGCACATCATGGCTGCGACCCCATTCGTTGACGACGCTTTCCTGTGGGTTCGTGCCCATACGCGCTGTTCCCAGCAAGTGCCAACCTGCCATGCGGATCGGGCCAACAGTTTCCGTACGTCGGGCGCCAGCAACCTGCATCACTTCAACACCCTTCTCCAGCCCATGCGCCAGCATACGCCGGGAATTTTCGGACAGCCGGTAATTGATTTTCGGCGCCGGAATGCCATTCGAATCTGTAAGCGCAGGATCGAGCGTTACCTGGTTGCACTCCTCCGGCAGATCTTCCACGCAGATGCCAAGGTAAATGGCGTGGTTATAAAGACGTGCAAAGACCTCATGATGTTGCGCACCCCACGGCAGTTCGCCACGCCACAAGGCTGCTCTTGCTGTCAGCACCGGCCCTCGACCACGCGTGATCTGCATGTTGTACCCGCGCACGAATCCACGCGTGGCGTCACTTTCATAAAACTCCTGGGACAACATGCACGATCCTTCCGGACCAAACCGATCAACAGGCTCATCGAAAATCCCTTGCACATTGCCCCACGGATGCAGCATCAGGTTCTTTCCGATCAGACCCGATCCATTGCCAATGCCATTCGGGAATAACGACGATGTCGAATTCAGTAGCAGTCGAGGAGTGCCCACACCATTGCAGGCAACAATCACAATCTCTGCCGCCTGGTGATGTTCAACGCCTTCTTCGTCGTAGTAGATCGCTCCAGTTGCCATGCCATCCGGTCCGACCGTAATTTCACGCACCCGGCATCGGGTCTTCAGCTGCACGCCTGCACGCAGCGCGACCGGCCAGTAACTGACGTCGGCGCTGCTCTTGGCGCCTTTTGGACATCCCACATTGCAGCTGCCGATATTGGCACAAGGCTCGCGTCCTTCATGCTCACGAGTGATGATGGCCGTGTCTGATGGCCACCAGTGCCAGCCGAGTTGATTGAACGCACGTGCCATAGTCTCGCCCATCGTCCCGAGCGGTACAGGTGGGAGCGGCGGCGCGTGATACGGCAATGCTGGATCGCCTGTCAGCCCGGCGACACCGATGTTGCGGTCGTTCAATGTGAAGAATGGTTCAAGATCGAAGTAGCTGATCGGCCAATCGTCTGCCACACCGTCAAGCGAGCGCACGCGAAAGTCCGACGGGTGAAAACGGGGAAAGTGCGCGGAGTACAGAATCGTACTGCCACCAACAGCGTTGTAATTGGCGATGGCGATCGGCGACTCTTCGTCGTTGATCGGGTAATCAGCCTTTAACTTGCGGATGTTAGGGCTGATGGCATAGTCGCGAGTACCCGCCATCTCCCAGTCGCGTTGTGTACTTGGATAATTCGCAGGGTTGACCCAGTCGCCCTGTTCGATGCAGAGGATGTGCATGCGAGTTTCGGCGAGGCTCCAGGCCACCGCCGCACCGGATGCGCCAGCACCGATGATCAGCACATCGACCTTTTCGTTTGACTGCGTATTGGACATCGGGTTCGCCCTCCTTCGTTCCCCGACCGGGATTCAATCGCAAACGGGTGGACGCGTCGAGCCAATTCATCTGTGGTGTTCGCGATCAGGAGATCGCTCTACAATTGGTGGACCCCGAAACCACATGCAACCCGGCATCTACCATTGACGCCTCGAACCGCTAGACTATCGCGGCCCGCCTTCTTCACACCATCCAGGGACTGATCACGTGAGCCTGCTGACCGCCGACGAAGTCACAACCGAATGGCTCACCGAACAACTCAGGCGAGCCGGGCACGATCACGCCACCGTACAGTCATTTGTCGCGCAGGACATCGGCACAGGCCAGTCTGGTCGGTGCATTCGTTACCAACTAGATTTTTCCCCATCATGTAGTAACGATAGTAGCGACGCTCCGCGCACCCTGGTCGCCAAAACCGCCTCTGCCAATCCTACCTCCAAAGACACTGGCGAGATGATGAAAATCTATCGCACGGAAGTTGCGTTCTATCGCCATATCGCACCAACCGTATCGCTGCGTGTACCAACCTGTTACTACACGGCCATCGACGATCTGGATCGTGAGCACTTCATCCTGCTCGAAGATATGGCGCCAGCAACTCAAGGTGATCAGATCGCAGGCTGCTCACCCCAGGTTGCCTACGAAGCCGTGGTGCAGTTGGCAGGGCTGGCAGGCCCAAGCTGGCGAGATGACGCTTGGGATGCCGTACTCGGCCGCGTTCAGGACGGCCCGTTTGCTGGTATCCAGGAACTTTACAGGCGGACCATGCCGGGCTTCGTCGAGCTGTACGGCACCCAGATGAACCCGGCTCACATTCGCTTTATCCAGGCCATTGGCGCCGCCGAAACCTGCCCGTTGTTTGAGTTCCACGGCGAGAACTTCGGGCTTGAGCATTATGACTACCGACTCGACAACCTCCTGATCGGCGGTACGGCTGACAAGCCATCCATCACCACCGTCGACTGGCAAAGTGTTCGCGTTGGCAAGCCGCTCCAGGACGTCGCTTTTTTCATGGGCTCTTCGCTCGCACCGGAGGTGAGGCGCCAGGTCGAACTCGATATCCTGCGTGACTATCACCGGGCACTCGTCAACAACGGCGCAGCAGGTTATGCATGGGAAACCTGTCTGCAGGACTATCGTCGTGGTATCTACGCTGGCTTTGGGATCAGCGTGATGTCGCCAGTACTGGTGGTGCGCACCGAACGTGGCGATCGTATGTTCATGACCATGGCCAGTCGTTATGCCGAAATGGCCATGGATTGGGAAATCGATGAGTTCATGCGTTGAAATCCTTCTCCGCAAGCCTACCGCTCAATTGCTGCGTATCCGCAAACGACCTGACCAAGAACCAGTATGAGTGACTTCGTCAATCTTCACCGCGGCGATCCGGCGCCATGGTTTCATCAACGAAACCCTGACAACCCCAACTACGCCGTCGACTCAGCTGCAGGGCGATACCTCGTCTTCTGCTTTTTTGGATCCGCGGCGGATGAGACAGCCCGAAAGGCGATCACATCGGTGATGACCAGACCGGATCTGTTTGACGATCGAAAGTGCTCTTTCTTCGGAGTCAGCACAGACCCAGCCGATGAAACACAACGGCGTGTCACTGAGCGCTATCCCGGTTACCGTTACTTCTGGGATTTCGACCTGACTATCAGCCGACTGTACGGTGCTGCGCCGCGAACGATGTCTGCCCACACAGAGACCTCCGACTATCGCCGCTTCTGGTTAGTACTCGACCCACTGATGCGCGTAGTGACTACCATTCCCCTCAACCCCGATGGCAGCGATAGAACAACTCTCCTCGATCTGTTGACCACTCTGCCCTCTCCGGACCTCTATGTTGGCAGTCAGACACCAGCACCCGTGCTCTTGTTACCCAACGTATTCGAGCCCGAACTGTGCCGTCATCTGATCAACCTGTATGACCAGGACGGTGGTGAAGACTCCGGCTTCATGCGCGAGGAAGCTGGCCTGACCGTCCGCGCGCTGGACCATGATCACAAGCAGCGCCGTGATACTGAAATCTCCGACGCACGTCTGATCAGTATGCTCAAACAACGGGTGATCCGTCGCATCGTTCCAGAAATCCAGAAGGTATTTCAGTTCAAGGTGACGCGGATGGAACGCTACCTCGTCGCCTGCTATTCCGAGGAACATGGAGGTCACTTCCGACCCCATCGAGACAACACTACGAAGGGAACGGCGCATCGTCGATTCGCACTATCCGTCAATCTCAACGATGACTACGATGGGGCCGAACTGGGATTTCCTGAATTCGGTTCGCGTACCTACAAAACCAGCGCTGGAGGCGCGGTAGTATTCTCCTGCTCGCTGCTGCATACCGTCGTACCCATCACACGCGGTCGACGTTATGTGTTCCTGCCGTTTCTCTACGACGATGCGGCCGCGAAAATTCGCGAAGAGAACAATCGATTTCTCTCCCGGGGCATAGAGGCGTACGCCAGCACAACCCCGGAATCTGCACAGGAATAGTCATGCTCGACCTCGCCAATCCACGTCATCGCGAGCTGTTTTTTACCGTCCACCAGAATCTGCCACGAGAAGCACCTGGAAGCGCAGCAATCACATTGCGCGCGCTGAAAATGACAAACACTCCCACACAGGCACACGTGTTGGACATCGGCTGCGGGACGGGACATCACACTCTGACGCTGGCTTCAGCGCTGCCTGGTGCACACGTCACTGGTCTGGACGCACATCAAACTTACCTTGATGAACTGAAATCCGGCATTGCAGCGAAAAATCTGAGTGGCAGAGTCGAAGCAGTGCTGGGCGATATGCACTCACCGCCCTTTTCTGACAGCGCCTTTGACCTGTTGTGGTGTGAAGCTGCGGTCTATGTCATGGGGTTCGAACGTGCATTGGCGCGTTGGCGTCAACTTCTGAGAGATGGTGGATATCTTGCACTCAGCGACCTCGTCTGGCTCAGCGATGAACGGCCCCAACAGGCTATCGACTATTGGGCGTCGTACCCGGATATGACCACGATAGGTGAACGCCAGACGCAGATTGCAGCGCTCGGTTATACCAGCATCGTTGCGTTTGTCATGCCACCCAGCGCCTGGACTGATGAGTACTACGATCCCATGCTCGCGCGCATCGACATGTTGAAACACAAACACCAGGGAGATCCGGAAGCGCTGGCGGTGCTCGATGCCAGTGGTGAGGAAATCCGGGTATTCGAGTCATCGGCTGGTAGCTATGGGTATGCGTTTTTTGTGGCAAGGCGGTTGGATTGATCGCGATCTTCGATGCTCCCAATAATCGCGGTCGAAGACCGCTCCTACAAAGACGGGTTACACCAAGTGTGTGGGAGCGATCTCCTGACGCGAAACTTTGCTCAATGATTTAACGCTCGTACACCGCTAATCGGGTTTGGGTACCCAGCGTAAATCAACTACGATTCCTTCACTTAACCACTGCGTCCAACTACATGCGCAGCCTTTGCTTCCTGAAATTGATTGTGATTTGGCTCCTCTTCACACCGTTCTGCATCGCCTCCGAAGGCATGTGGACACTCGACAACCTGCCGCGAGAGGACCTCCAGCAGCGTTATGGTTTCAGTCCCGATGCCGCGTGGACTCAACACGCGATGCAAGCCAGTGTGCGGCTGGCGGGCGGGTGTTCCGGATCATTCGTCTCCGCCGATGGACTGGTCTTGACCAATCATCACTGCTTGGTGGGTTGTGTACAAGATCTCTCAACCGCGGATAACAACCTGGTCAACGATGGATTTCTGGCGAAGGATCGACCGCAGGAAAAACAATGCCCGGGAATGGAGGTGAATCAGCTGGGCTCCATCACCGATGTGACCAAGCGGGTACAGGACAAGTCGATTGGTCTGACTGGCAAGCCTTTCAATGATGCACGCAAGGTCGAGTTTTCCCGCATCGAAAAAGAGTGCACAAAGAACGGCGGCACGAGCGTTCGCTGCGACATCGTGCAGCTCTACCAGGGCGGTTTGTATCACCTGTATCGATACAAGCGCTATCAGGATGTTCGTCTGGTGTTTGCACCGGAGTATGAAGCCGGTTTTTTTGGCGGCGATCCGGATAACTTCAACTTTCCGCGCTTCAACCTCGACATGGGTCTCTTACGGATTTACGAAAGTGGCAGACCAATCCACTCGGCGGCATTTTTTCCAGTCCGCGAGAAAGGTGCTGAGGAAGGTGATCTGGTCATGACGCTGGGTCACCCTGGATCAACGGAGAGGCTCTTGACTGTTGCACAGCTCGAAACGCTGCGCGACACCGTCCTGCCATTCCGGCTATTGGGTACTGCCGAGTTTCGAGGCGTGCTCACGCGATACAGTCAGGAAAGCGAAGAACACGCTCGGCAGGCACAGACCGACCTGTTCGGGCTGGAAAACAGTCTCAAGGCCCGTCTCGGCTCGCATCGCGCCCTGCTCTCTCAAGCAGTGATGGCAGACAAACTGGTACAGGAAACTGCACTGCGTGACTGGGTTGAACAAGACGCCGCACGTAAGAAAAACGTCGGCGATCCATGGACTGCCATCAATGAAGCCGAGCACCGCTACCGCGCGATGTATATCGAGTACGCTTTAATCGAACGAGGTCTGGCATTCCAGTCGCAACAAATCGATTGGGCAAGGACCTTGGTACGCGCAGCGAAAGAGCGTACCAAACCGGATGGCCAACGCTTGCGGGAATTCACCGAAGCAAGCCTGCCTGAATTGAGGGCAAATCTGTTGGCCGATACGCCACTGTATACTGACTATGAAAAGCTCAAGCTCGGCTGGTCACTGGACAAGCTGAGAGAAAATCTCGGCACTGATCATCCCTTCGTGCGAGAACTGTTGGGCAAGCAGTCACCCTACGCATTGGCCACGACCATTGTTCAACGCAGCACGCTCGCCAATGTAAACATTCGACAAACACTGTGGGACGGCGGGACTGCCGCAGTCAGTGCAAGTACCGACCCGGCGATTCGGCTCGCGGAATCGATCGAACGCACTGCCAGGCCGCTGCGGGACCGGCACGAGAACGAAGTGGAAGCGATCAACGAAAAAAGCGCTGAACAACTGGCACGCGCACGATTCGAACGTTTAGGGACATCGGTATATCCCGACGCCACGTTTTCACTACGCCTTTCACATGGTGTGATCCGCGGTTGGCAGGAGCGAGGTCAGCCGGTACCTCCCTTTACCTTGCTCGCTGGCTTGTTCGAGCGCGCTACGAACGACGCACCCTACAAACTTCCGTTGGCGTGGTTGTCTGCCAAGGAGAATCTCGACCTTTCCTCACGATTCAACCAGGTGTCTACCAATGACATCGTTGGCGGCAATTCTGGCAGCCCGCTCATCAATGCAGTTGGGGAAATCGTCGGTCTTGTCTTTGATGGCAACATTCATTCGCTGGGAGGAGATTACTTCTTCGATGAATCAGTCAATCGAACAGTATCCGTGCATCCGCAGGCGATGTTGCAGGCTTTGAAGTCGGTGTATGCGGCAGACCATGTCATTGATGAACTGACCGTGCGTTGATTGACATGTCATTGCTTGTTCGCGATCGGGAGATCGCTCCTACAAAACACTGGGCATCGAGAGCTTGTGCGGTCACCTGACCGCGATTCGGTTCGCGATCGGGAGATCGCTCCTACAAAACGTCTCCGACCGCCAACGAGGCAAATAGTCCATGAGTGAAACGAACGACGACCACTGGACACCGATCTGGTCGCCAGAAGAACGCGAGAGCTTTTTCGCTGCCATCGCGCGCAATCGCCGCGCCTCCTGGCAGGTCGGACTTGCAGCGCTGATGGGTGCAGGTGTTGTCGCGACCATCGTGGCCTCACTTATGGCGCCACTTTTCTACGGGATAATCGGCTTGACGCTTGATGTCATCAACTTCCTGATACCCACCCCAGATCTGCTCGGACTGATGTTCGAACGCATCGAAGTGGTCGTCGATTCACTGCCAGACGGTACGAATGCAGACCTGCCCTTTCCATGGTGGGACTGGTTGAGCTTCGGCTTTTGGGCAGCGTTACCTGGCTTGTTGCTGATGACCATGGTCGTGCTGGCACTGCATCGCGGGCTGCGCGAATCATCTCAACTGGAAGATTCCGGATTGCGCGTCCGGGAACCACAATCCAGCCGGTTGCCAGAGCAGCGATTCGTCAATGTGGTCAACGAAATGTCCATCGCCGCTTTATTGCCAGTTCCCCGTGTACTGATTACCCATCGAAATGCCGGCAATGCAGTTATTCTCGAAAATGATCAGGGCAAGCCACTGATCGTGGTATCCATGCAGCTGCTGGAACAACTCGACCGAAATGCCATGCAAGGTGTCGCCGCGCATCTGGTATCAGCCATCGCCAATGACGACATGAAAAACGGTCATCGTGTCGCCGTGGTGATGGCATTGTTCGGTCTGCTATCCCGCATGGCCACCGGGTTTGCTGATCGCAATATCCTGAAATCGTTTTCACGGTTGTTACTGGCCTCACTGAACCCATCGGCTCGCAACGCGCGACTGCTGATGGCCGAGCTCGCGGACCCGTTTACCAGTGGCGAGCCGCAAGTAACCAACCCGGAGCCCGACGGCAATCTGACGTGGAAACAATGGGCATTCATGCCGATCTCCGGCCCCGTTGCGATGTCAGGTTTTTTCGCCGGTATCGTCAGTTCGTTTCTGCTCTCTCCCGTGCTCGCTCTGGCCTGGCGGCGGCGCAAGTACCTGGCGGATGCAACGGCAGTCCGACTGACCCGGAATCCGGATGCGGTGGCACGTGGGCTTGAAGGTATCGCGGCCAATCGTGGCGAGGATGCACTGGCTCCCTGGGCTGCTCATCTTGCCGTGGTCGAATCTGTGCCCCCTCGCAGCAAGGGTGCAACCGGCTTCATTGACGGCGCGGTGCTGTCGTTCTTCCCGGATCTACGCAAACGCCTCGAGGCACTGGCTGCTCAAGGTGCTACGGTTCGACTGGTCGAACAGGAGTTTCCGCTCGTGATGTGGCTTGTTGGTGTGCCTCTGGGAGGGATACTGGTGGCGTTGTTCGGGACCCTCATCTATCTGTTGATGGTGGTATCGCTGATGCTATCCATGTTGTTCACTCTGCTGCCGGTCGCAGCGATTCATGCATTGTTGCGTTGAAACCTCTTGATTGTCCTGCGGGCTAGGAGTCTGCGCGGCAGAAGGTGGCGACGCGAGGCGAGTGTCAATTCGAGTCCGATTTTTCGTTTGTTTGAGGCGCGTAGTGGACGCTACGCAACGAAAACGAACGGAAAATCGGGCCATCGTTGCCCCGCCGCAGCCTGTCGAGCTTCTACCGCGCAGACCCCTAGACTTCGGTTAAGCTAAAGGTTGTTACCTGCCTCAACCATCGGACAGAGAAAGACATGACCTATTGCGTGGGCCTGTTGATCAAGGACGGTATGGTGATGTTGTCAGACTCGCGTACGAACGCCGGTGTCGACAACATTTCGTCCTATCGAAAAATGGCGATCTGGGAGACTGCGGGAGATCGCGTCATCGTTGTGATGTCTGCGGGCAACCTCGCGATCACACAGTCAGCGATTCAGCTGATGAACGAGGGTATGCCCCATGGCGATGGCCGACTGTCGATCAAGAATGTGACGTCAATGTACGAGGCCGCCCGGCTCGCTGGTTGGGCCTTGCGTGAAGTCGATCGTGTCGATGGGCCGGCGCTGCGCGCCAGCGGTGTAGGGTTTGGTGCCTCCTTGCTGGTTGGTGGACAGATCAAGAGCAGACGTCTGCGCATGTTTCAGGTGTATGGCGAAGGCAACTTCATTCAGGCCATGCCCGAGACCCCTTATCTGCAGATCGGTGAATTCAAGTACGGCAAACCCATCATCGACCGCGTGGTCCAGTACGACACTTCACTGGCAACGGCAGCGAAGTGTGCGTTGGTGTCGATGGATTCAACGGTAAAAAGTAATCTCAGTGTTGCGCCGCCGATTGACCTCCTCGTCTACGAACGAGATTCGCTGAAGATCAAGATCCACACCGTCATGAAGGACGACGATCCCTACTGGAACAGTCTGCGCAAAGCATGGGATGACGGTTTGAATGAGCGATTCAGGCAGTTGCCTGATCCGCCGTGGGCGTAGGTGTAGATCTCCTGATCGCGATCTTCGATGACTCTGACGTTCGCGGTCGGGAGACCGCTCCTACAAAAAGAAGATGTCGAGGGTCGCCACAGCCATCTATGACCGCCGTTCCCATCTCCCCACAAGTAGTTTATGTTCGACCTGAACAACAGGAGGACAGCACATGGGCAAACTCGACGGCAAAGTCGCTATCGTCACGGGTGCCGCGCGCGGGCTCGGGCGTAGTTATGCACTCCGTCTGGCCGGTCTCGGCGCGAAGGTCGCCGTCAGCGATCTCAATCTGAAGTCATATCAGGAGTTCGAAGCCGAAGCCGCTGCGATGACCGGCGATTCCACTGTCGAAGAAATCCGTGCGCAAGGTGGCGAGGCCATGGGTTTTGAATTTGATATTGCCAATCGCGATGCGGTATTTGCCATGGTCGATTCGGTGCACAAAGCCTGGGGTCGTGTCGACGTGCTGGTTGCCAACGCGGGTGGCGGACGCGGCAAGCCAAAGGAAACTGCGGCATCCGTCGTACCAGCGGACCTGTGGAACCTCGTTCTGGAAATGAACCTGTACGGCACCTATCACTGTTGCAGTGCCGTCGCGCCTATCATGAAGCAGCAAAAAAGCGGGCGGATCATCACGGTGGCCTCCATGGCCGGCAAAGTGGCTGGAGTTGGTGGCGGTTATGCCCACTACGGCGCCGCCAAGGCAGCGATCACCCACTACACCCGCTACCTGGCACAGGAGCTTGGTCCGTATGGCATCAATGCCAACTGCATAGCACCAGGCATCATCGCCACAGCGCGCATCGTCAAACTGGTCGGCGGATCAGAAAACAGCAACAGCGCCGCCAACGATATTGCTCTGCGGCGATTCGGCACACCGGAAGACTGCGCCAAAGTCATCGAATTTCTGGCGACCGACCTTTCCGACTACGTCACCGGTGCGCTTATCCCCATTGACGGCGGCGCGACCAGGGGAGATTGATGAGCACAGAACTACTTCTCTCCGACAACGTTCGCACGGCAGACGCCATTCTGCAGGTGCTCGAAGAAGCCGGTATCAACATGGTCTTTGGTATCGCTGGAGGGCACACAGGTCGGCTGTTCATGTCGCTGGCAAATCATCAGAACACCATCCGAACAGTGCTGGTTCGACAAGAAACCCTCGCCGGCGTAATGGCCGAGGTGTATGGCCGACTGACGCGCCGTCCGGGTGTCATCATCGGACAAGGTCCCTGGGTTCTTGGCAACGGACTACTCGGCACCATGGAAGCCTATCTCTCCAGCTCACCTATGCTGTTGCTTACCGATTTCAGCGACAACGCCGGACACAACCTGCATGGTCCCTATCAAGCAGGCACTGGCGACTACGGTACCTGGAATGCACGCCAGGCATTTGCGGCGGTGACCAAACAGGTGTTCGAAGCCAATGATCCGGCCTCTGGCGTGCAGGCGACGCAGTTTGCCATCAAGCACGCCATGTCCGGTCAACCCGGCCCGGTAACTGTGTTGTATTCGTCCGGTGGCTTGTCAGGCCATGTCGGACCGGACACCGTGCCTCGGCTCTATCGCACCACCCCCTACTTGCCAGTGCCATCAAAGGCAGTGGATTCCGCTGCCATACTCTCGGCCGTCGGCTTCCTCGCAAGCGCCAAGAAGCCGGTCATCATCGCCGGCAATGGCGTTCGCATTGGCAACGCATTTGAATCACTGCGCAGCTTCGCTGAACACTATGGTGCGCCAGTGGTGACCACCGCTTCCGGCAAAGGCACCTTTGCCGAACACCACTCACTCGCGCTTGGTGTTTTTGGCACATTTGGCATCGCAGCGGCCAACGCGGCCGTGGCCGAGGCCGATGTGGTTCTGGTGGTCGGCTCAAAACTCGGCATCTCCGATACCGCTCGAGCGAATCCTGCGCTGCTTGACGCCACCCGACAGAAGTTCGTTCAAATCGACATCGAACCTCGCAATGCGTCCTGGACCTTTCCGGCCGACCAGGTGGTGATTGGTGAAGCCAGCGCCGTGCTCGATGAACTGACACAGGCGTTCAGCAGCAGTGGCCGACAGACGGGTGCTGAAATTCGTGTTGCGGCACTACGCAAAACGCATGGTTATTTCGATGCGCCGGCCTACACGGATGACGAGGTGCCAATCCTGCCACAACGGGTCATTGGGGCGCTTCGCAAGGTTCTGCCAGATGATGCCATCGTCACCTGTGATGCCGGCGAGAACCGCATCCTGATGACCCACTTCTACCAGAACCGATCGCCCAACGGATTCCTTCAGGCCGCAGGTGCGGGACCGATGGGCTTTGGAATTCCTGCCGCCTTGGCCGCAAAGCTGGTGTATCCCGACCGGGTAGTGGTGGCGATCTGTGGTGACGGTGGTTTTGCCATGACGATGAACGGCCTGATGACCGCCGTGGAACAGAACATCCCAATCATCAACGTGGTTTTCAACAACCACGCACTGGGCTGGGTGCTGCACGGCGGCGGGCCTTTCGCGGCCGAATTCAAAGACTTTGATCATGCCGAGATGGCGCGCGCCATGCACTGTCATGGAATCCGGGTGACCAATCCTGCCGATCTGGAACCCGCCATCCGCGAAGCGATGGCCTGCGGCAAGCCTTGTGTGATCGACGTTGAAACCTCCCTCAAGGTGTCGTTCCGCGACGTCACTTCACCATTGGCTAGCTGAAACCAGGAGAACGGATGATGAACCATGAACTGGCGCCGATTGCGACCGGTGTGATCTTCGAAGATGACAAAGTCCGCGTGTGGAACCAGGTGGTTCCCAAAGACGGGCTGATCGACAAACACGCCCACACACATGACTACTTCCTGCTACATGTCAGCGGCGAAGGTCCGATCGCCGTGACTTTTCACGACGGAACAGGCGGCAAACTAGGCGAACATTTCATGTTCAAACCAAAGCCCGGCACCGCCGACTTTGTCAGAAAAGGCCATGTGGAGACTGCACACAATCAGGGTGAGGAATACCGGGCGATACTGGTCGAACTCAAGAACAGTTGAAGCGACCAGCCCTCGCTTTCCAGTCCCTGACACAGTCCGATCCACAGCAATCAGTGGTTAGCCTTGATTCGACAGTAATCGGTATAGCTGCAGACGCACAACGCATCTGACGCAGGGGGGCGTCGGGCGGCCCTCCCCCCCCGTTGTAGAAGGAGCGGTCTCCCGACCTCTATGCCGATTGGAAAATCGCGATCAGGAGATCGCTCCCACAAAATCACGGAACCAACGGTTCGCGATCGGGAGATCGCTCCCACAGGGTGCTCACACACGCCGTTGCGGACCAGTCAATCGTTCCGCAGCTCTTAAATACCCTGCGCAGCATTTTCGGTTGCGTAATTTTTGTCCAATTGAGGTTAGTTCAAATGAAACGGCGCGTGAGAGAACTTCGTTTTTCCCTTGTGAACCCAGTCAGCTTCCAATGGCGCGAACTTGCGTTTGACTTTGTTGTACTGATATACCAGTGGAGGGTTTTTCCGCAGTGGATTGCGGAAGTCTGCTGCCGCGCAGCCGCGTAGGAAGGTTCAACCCCACGGAGCCAAGTTATGAGTAACGCAGATATCGCAAAACGGAGTTACCTCGCGTACGTCCAAAGTGATCGCGCGGCGAATGAGGCGGTTATCGCTGAGGATTTTCATTTCACCAGCCCACTCGACAACCGACTGGATCGGGCAACGTACTTTGGTCGATGCTGGCCCAACCATGAAGGCATAACAGATTTCAAATTCGTTCGCGTGATCGAAGACGGCGACGAAGTCGTAGTGACCTACGAAGGCACAAATAACAACGGTGCGAAATTCAGGAATACCGAAGTGCTCACCATCCGCGATGGTCGAATCGTTGAGGCAGAAGTCTATTTCGGCTGGAAGGTACCGCACAAAGCGCCCTTGGGTCGCTGGATCGATGAGGTCTGACCGTAGACAAAAAACCGCGTGATCTCGGGCAGTCTGCGTACCACCCGGTAGCTCAGATCTCTGATACGTACCCGCCGTTCTCAGCGCGCAAATTCCAGATCAATAACCGCAAGAAACCGTTTGGCGGCCTCCGAAAGCGGTTGGTGCTTGCGCCAGTACATGCCAACGGTTCGCGGTATGGTTGAGAACGGCAGACCCTCCACAGGATGCAGCCCATCCAGATCCGGCAACAAACGATTCGACACAAAGGTCACGCCCTTTCCTGCCGCCAACAGCGCCAGACGGGTATCGAGGTGACTGATTTCCCAGATCGATGAAAACAGGCGTCGAATCCGTTCCTGACCCGGCCGCTTGGTGACCTCATCAAGATAGGACGTGATGAGTATCGTGCGGTCTAGTACCGCGATTGGATCGGTGCGTAATCGCGCAAATTCAGGATGATTCTCATGTACTACCAGCACCCGCGTTTCATCGAAGCACGCTCGCGTCGCAAAGTGGCCGGGCATCTGATGCTGAAAAGGCCCAAAGGCCAGCTCCCAACGATCCTCATCCACGCCATAGATCATCTCCCGACTTGGCGCGACGTCCAGTTTCAGACGAGTCAACGGATTGCGCTCGCAGAATCTCAGGAGCAGAGCAGTGCCATGCAACCGATGCACTGAACTGCTCATGGCGAGGTTGAGCGTTGACAGTGCGCCGCTGCGTATCAACTCGATATCGTCGAGCGCCACCCGCTCTTCATTCAGCACCGTCTGCGCATAGCGGAAGAGACGTTGGCCGGCTTCGGTCAATCGCGGCTTTCGGCCACGTGTCAGTAACCCCGTTCCGAGACGATGCTCCAGATTCGCCATGGTCTGACTGACTGCAGATTGCGAGATATTCAACCGTTCAGCTGCGCGGCCAAAACCCTCCTCCTCAACGATGGCTGACAGTACACGAAGTTCGTTGCGCTCGATCTGCATGGCTGAAGTTTGGCCCAGTTGACGAAGTGTAGCCAGCAGCGCAACTGATGGATCAATCAGCTGCGCTGATGTTTAAGCAGAACCGTGCGATCCTCAGTCCGATCGCGCTCGTTGGGGATGGGTGCCAGGCGTAGTTTGGTGCGACCCAATTCAGAGCGAACAGCAATGACCAACGACAAAGGAATAGCCAAGGGACTGGAGGGGATTGAAGTCGACGAAACTGCCATCAGCCTGGTCGATGGCACCCAGGGCACACTCAGCTACCGCGGTTACCCACTCGATACACTGGTGGACTGGCCATTCACCCGAGTCGCGCTCCTGGTACTCGATGACAAAGAACCAGATGACGCGGCACTAAAAACGTTTGAAGATGAACTCACCGAGCACGCAGCGCTGCGTCCAACGGAAGTCGCCTTGCTGGATATACTGGCTCCGACATCTGTCCATCCGATGCAGGTACTCATAGCCCTGGCCACCACCCTCGAACATGACCCACGTGCGTTTACGCGTTATGGCGAAGCGGCGAGAGGACTGAGCATTGCCGCTCGACTGCCTGCGGCGCTGGCTTATCTTCTGGAAAAGCGACGTGGTTCGTCGTTGCCAGTAGCGCAAATCCCTTCCAGAAGCCCGGTCACGCGCTATCTGCGCGCCATCGGCGCCCCATCCTACCCAGCGCTCGTGCACGCAATGGAAGTCACTCAGATTCTGCAGATCGAGCATGGATTCAACGCCGGAACTTTTGCAGCTCGAGTGGTGGCAAGCACCCTGGCTCCAATTGAAAATTCGATTACCGGTGCATTTGCAGCACTACACGGCATCTTGCATGGCGGTGCGGACCAGGCTGCACTTGAAACCGCACACAAGGTTGGATCACCGGCGGCGGCTTCGGCTTTTGTCGATGACTGTCTGGCGACGGGCAACAAAGTCATGGGTATGGGCCACCGCGAGTACAAGGTGCTGGATCCACGCGCACGCTATGTCAAACAGTTCGCGATGGAACTGTCTCGCGGAACACCTCTGGAAAACGTCGCTGCAACGTTGGTGGCCATCGAAGCAAGATTCACCGAACGAATGCGCGAGAAGAACAAACCCCTGTACGCAAATCTCGAGTTCTACAAGGGCATCGTCTACTCGGCGGCCGGGTTGCCTCCGGATTTCTTTACGGCAACATTCGCGATGGCGCGTGTATTCGGGTACGTCGCGCACTTCATGGAGTCGAGGAAGGACAATCGCATCATTCGTCCGTCGGCGCGATATGTGGGGCGGATGCCTGACTTGCCGTAAACATTCAATCGAACGCGAATTGAATCGAACTTCATTCGCGACCAGGAGATCGCTCCCACAAAAGACGGCCTCAATCGCGGTCGGGAGACCGCTCCTACAAATCTCATTCAATCGCCGCCCATTGTGGGAGCGATCTCCTGATCGCGAATGATCTTGCATCTTGCGGGAGCGATCTCCTGATCGCGAAACCCACCCGCAACTCACGTTCGAAACCTTGTCAATTCCATTCATGTATTCCTTACACCACTTCTCGATGTCTGTCCCCATCGTGTCGCCACCGAACACCGGCTATAGTGCGCGCTGATTTCATCGTTCATGGAGTAACGAGACTGTATGCTGCCGCCGATTGCCGATCGAATAGCCACCGAGCTTGATGTCAGAACCGCCCAGATCAATTCCGCCATCGCCTTGATGGACGAAGGTGCCACGGTGCCGTTCATTGCACGCTACCGCAAGGAGGTTACCGGTGGTCTGGACGACACCCAGCTGCGCCATCTGGAAGAACGCCTTGGCTACTTGCGCGAACTCGAAGAGCGACGCGGCGCGGTGCTCGAAGCCATCGAAGCACAGGGCAAGCTCACACCAACACTTCGCGCCTCGGTCGAAGATGCAGACACCAAACAGCGGCTTGAAGATCTCTACCTGCCTTACAAAATTAAACGCAGAACCAAAGCCCAGATCGCTCGCGAGGCTGGCCTGGAAGCGTTGGCGGATCAGCTGCTAGCGGACCCAACCATTCAGCCCGATGCGATCGCGAACACCTTCCTTCGCGAACCATTCACCACCGAAGCTGGCGACAATCCGGGTGTAGCCGATGCCAAGGCGGCGCTCGATGGTGCTTCATCAATACTCATAGATCGATTTGCAGAAACTGCCGACCTTTTGGCAGACCTGCGCAATCATCAATGGGACAAGGGACTGCTGGTCTCGGACGTCATACCCGAAAAGGCTGTGGGTGGCGAAAAGTTCAGGGACTACTTTCAGTACTCAGAGCTGATCTCGCGCCTCCCGCCTCATCGCGCACTGGCAGTGTTTCGTGGTCGCACGGAGGGTGTACTCAAGCTCTCACTCAAGCTCCCCGAAGAGATCGCGGCGACCAGTTGGAGCGCGACGCTTGGCACCTGTGAGCAGCGAATAGCCTCGTATATCAAGTGGCGAGATGAAGGTCGCGCAGCGGATGCATGGATCGGCAGCACGGTACGACTGACTTGGCGAGCCAAGCTCTCGCAGTCCATCGAAACAACACTGTTCGGCGATTTACGCACCACCGCAGAAACCGAGGCGATTCGTGTATTTGCGCGTAACCTGCGTGACCTGCTGCTGGCCGCGCCGGCAGGTGCGCGCACGACGATGGGTCTGGATCCGGGCATACGCACCGGCGTGAAAGTGGCGGTCATCGACCACACCGGAAAGCTGCTGGAGACGGATACGATCTATCCGTTCGCCCCACGCAACGACATTCGTGGCAGCCTCGCCACGCTGGCCCAACTGGCGGCCAGACACAAGGTGGACCTCATCGCCATCGGTAACGGCACCGCCTCCCGTGAAACGGATGCACTGGTGAACGCGTTGAAGAAGCAGTCACCGGAGCTTGGTTTTCGTGCCATTACTGTTTCCGAAGCCGGCGCATCGGTATACTCGGCGTCGGCACTGGCAGCGAAGGAGTTTCCCCAACTCGACGTCAGTTTGCGTGGTGCGGTGTCGATCGCGCGACGATTGCAAGATCCACTGGCCGAACTGGTCAAGATCGACCCGAAGTCGATTGGTGTGGGCCAGTACCAGCATGATGCGAATCAGGTTCAGCTCGCACGTGCGCTTGATGGTGTGGTCGAAGACTGCGTGAACAGTGTTGGTGTGGACGTCAATACAGCGTCTGCTCCCTTGTTGGCGAGGGTCGCAGGCCTGACGACGACTCTGGCCGAAAATGTTGTGCAGTTGCGAGACGAGCGCGGCGCCTTCCGCACGCGCAAGGAACTTCTGGACGTACCAAGACTTGGTCCAAAGGCGTTCGAACAGGCGGCCGGGTTTCTGCGCATTGCCAACGGTGACAATCCGCTCGATGCCTCCGCCGTGCATCCTGAAGCTTATTCGGTGGTCGAAAAAATACTGCGAGACCTGCAGCAACCCGTCAGCATGGTCATGCAACAGCCTCACCTGCTGAAAGCGGTAAACCCTGGCAAGTACACGGACGAGCGTTTCGGGCTGCCTACCGTCAAGGATATCCTCGCCGAACTTGAGAAGCCTGGGCGCGATCCACGGCCGGAATTCAAGACTGCCCGATTCAACGAATCCGTCAATGAACTGAAAGATCTGCAGCCCGACATGGTGCTGGAAGGCGTGGTGACCAATGTCACCAACTTCGGCGCCTTCGTGGACATCGGCGTCCATCAGGACGGGCTGGTGCATATCTCTGCATTGGCAGAACGCTTCGTGAAAGATCCACACGAGATCGTCAAAGCGGGCGACATCGTCAAGGTGAAGGTGATTGAGGTGGATGTCGCGCGAAAGCGTGTTGCGTTAACGATGCGATTGTCAGATCCAGCGGCTGATCGAAACAAGCAGACGGAGGAAAGGCGACCTCGCGAGGAGTCGCCACGCAAGCAGACTTCAAACAAACCAGCCGACACGAAGGGTATGGGATCGATGGCTAGCGCTTTTGCCAACGCCAAACACAAGTAATCAGAACCGTCGTTGGTAGCACCAGGTGATCACACCGGGCGTCTGGTTACGCTCTCCAGAATGCCGGCATCAGCAGGATGAGCAAGGTAAACACTTCAAGCCGACCGATCAGCATGCCAACGACACCGAGCCACTTGGCCAATGGGCTGACGTCTGCAAAGGTTGCCGCAACTTCGCCTAGACCCGGTCCGACCAGATTGATGGTTGCCATGACCGCACCAAATGCGCTTTCCAGATCCAGCCCTGCGCTCATCATACCGACGGTCAGCACGAACGTTGTTGCAAGATAGAGAATCGTAAAACCCAGAATCGAGACGAGCACGTCCTCGGCGACCGGCTTGTCGCCTAACGTCACTAGTCTGACACTGCGTGGATGGGCCAACTGGTACAACTGCCGCGTCGCGGTTTTCATGAGTAGCACAACCCGCACTACCTTGAGTCCACCCGATGTGGAACCAGCACAACCGCCGATAAACGCCACCAGCACCACAATCAGAGGAACATGCAGGGGCCATTGAGCGAATACTTCCGTTACAAATCCCGTGGTGGTCATCACGGAAACAACTGTAAAAACGCTGTGCCGCAAGGACGTCCAGAAGCTGTCATAGGTCGACGTCAGCTGAAGAGTGATAGCAATCAGCAGCGCACAAACAGCGATGATCCCCAGAAAGCTGCGCGCTTCTTCATCCTTGAGGAATCCCTGTAGCGATCGCCGGCGCCAGGCGAAAAAGTGCAGCGAGAAATTGACGCTGCCTGCCAGCATGAACACGATCGCGATGATTTCGATCGTCACGCTGTTGAAGTACGAAAGGCTCGCGTCGTGGGTCGAAAATCCTCCCGTCGCCACCGTCGCATACGCGTGAGTGATGGCATCAAAGACCGACATGCCCGCTGCCCAGAAGGCAAATGCGCAGGCGAGTGTCAGCAACGAGTAAATCATCCACAGCGCACGCGCAGTCTGACTAATCCTTGGCGTCAGTTTATCGGCCTTGCTGATGCCAGACGTTTCAGCCCGGTATAGCTGTGTGCCACCCACCTTGAGCAGTGGCAACAATGCCATGGCCAGCACCACCACACCCATGCCGCCCAGAAACGAGATCTGCGCCCGATGGTAAAGAATGGATGGTGGCAGCGCATCAAGGCCGATGATGACCGTCGCGCCGGTTGTGGTAAATCCGGAAACGGACTCAAAGACTGAATCGGTCAGGTCGAGGTGGAGACCCAGCATGAAGGGCAAGGCACCGACCACGCTGAGAAGGATCCAGAACACCGAAACGAATAGAAAACCATCACGAACGGACAGCTCGTCTGTATGGCCTCGATTCGGTATCCAGAATATCAGGCCAACGGCTGCAGTCAGCACCAGTGACTCCACAAAAATCCACTCCTGTGCGTCCCCAAATATCAGCGAAACGACAACTGAGGGTACAAAGCTCAGGCTGTAGAGGCCGAACAGGATGCCGAACAAACGAATGATGGTGCGCCAATGCAACAAGAAATCGCGGTTTCAGTTGAGGACGGTTATGCCGAAACCAGGGATTCGCGCGCAGGTATATTTACACATAGAAAATTGTTGCCCTTGTGCTGACTACCTTCGGGAAATCGAAGATCGACAGTAGATGCGTCCACTCAGCTGGCCCGATTGATGCGAAGGTTGCGATGATAGTCGTCTCGCCTCGACGCCGTGAAAGGAATATCTGCCGATTTGATCCATCACTACGATTTGAGAGTGTACCTCCGCTACTTGAAATCAGTATCGCAGAACTCCCGGTGAGTCCGCGTAACCCAGATACGCAACCCGTCGAAAACCAAGATCCATGTCCGGCGCCGAAATGCGGATGCGCCCATCGCTGATGATCTGGAAATCAAGCTGGGCTTCGACGTTCTTGCGCATCGCGGTTGTCATCGGCTTGCGCAGATCGATATCAAAAACGTAGGGTGCATCATTGAACGCCACTGCCCGTAGTTCGCCGGACATGGCGCGTTTCACCGCACGTTCGGCACCTGCAGAAATCATGCTGCGGCCACGCGCCGGAGGAATGCAGTTGGCGGACTGATTAGACAGAGCCTGTTTCACCACCACGCATTCCACCTGCGGACAAATCGCCCGCACCTGTTCCGCGATGACCTGATCACCACTCACCATACCGACTGGCACATCAAGCTCAGCGGCCCTTCGTGCAAAGAAGTCAGCTTCGCCAATCGGTTGGCCATGCAGACTCACCAACTTGAACCCCTCATACGAAATCGTGTGGGCCATAATTCCGGACCTGGACCCCGCTCGCGCGTGATGACCGACCAGCAGGACCACTCCACAAGCTCGATCGAGCCCTGCCATCGTTGTGGAGCCACCACGCCCCGCGCCACGTATGACTGAACAACGCGGATCTATTTCATCCATCAGCAGTACACACAGATCTTCGACCCCGTGGTTTTCTTCGACCACGACTTCGGTCGCACCCGCCGCAAAAGCGCCTTCGACCGCAGCGCTGGCATCGGCCGTCATGAGACTGCGATTGCGGGCAAAGTCGATGCCCTTGGGTGACACATCCGGCCAACGCACGAGGCCGCACACACCTTCCATGTCGACACTGACAAATACTTTCACGCAGCGTGCTCCGACGAGTTAACGGCAGGTCTGATTAACCTTGATTCGACAACAGTCGGTAAAGCTGCAGGAGCGGTCTCGAACCGCGACCAGCAGCGCCGCCCCAACGATTCATCCGGTGCGGATTTTCGGTATGGACCGTTGAAAAAATCGCGATCAGGAGATCGCTCCCACAGACATTGAGTATCGCGACTTTGTGGTCTCCTGTGGGAAAAAACGCGATCAGAATCTCCCACAGACATTGGGTATCGCGACTTTGTGGTCTCTTGTGGGAGCGGTCTCCTGACCGCGATTGTTGGGATCATAGAAGATCGCGATCAGGAGATCGCTCCCACAACCCTTCCAGATCGGGAGATCTCCCACAGGGCGCTTTCACCCGACGTCTCATGACTGAATCTCACCCTGCGCAGCATTTTCGGTTGCGTCATTTTTTGTCCAATTGAGGTTAATCAAACCTTCCTGAGTGAAATTCGATTCCTGCAAGATTTCCCTCGGCTCGCCACACATCCAGGACACGCGAGAATGCCATGATACCCGGCGCATAACTGCCATTGCGGCGGATCATCGGCCCGTTCGGTTGGCCTTCATTGTTGTAGTAACCGGGGGTACAGGATTCGAGGAAATCCACACTCATCACCGACGCGTCCATGACCTGCTTGACCCAGGCCTGTTCTGCCTCCGAAGTAACATCGACTGTCTGTGTCTGGCAGTCGTGCGCCGTCTTCAGAATGTAGGCCACATGCCGGCTCTGCACATCGAGGATGTGCGGGATGTTGGCGCTGACACCCGTCTGAGAAAGTCCGAAGATGAAAAGATTCGGAAAGTCATGGGTCTGCATGCCGTACAGGGTGGATACACCTTCCCGCCACTTGGCGGACAGCGCGAGGCCCGCTCGTCCATAGACCTCGTAGCCGGCCCGCCGCTCCATCGGTGTACCCACTTCAAAACCACTGGCGTAAATGATGCAATCGAGTTCGTACTCAACGCCGCCGGCGACGATACCTTTTTCGGTAATGCGCTCGATGCCTTTACCATTCGTGTCGACCAGGTGCACATTCGGTCGATTGAAGGTCTGCAGATATTCGTCGTGGAAACACGGGCGTTTGCAGAACTGACGGTAATACGGCTTGAGCGCCTCTGCCGTCGCCGGATCTTCGACGATGGTCTGCGCGCGTGCGCGGATTTGTTCCATCTTTTCGAAGTCGGCAAGTTCGATGGTGCGTACGATATCCGCCATGCTGCCGCCCATGTTCCGACTGCGCAGCAGCTTGCCGATGATCTCAGTCCAGCCATCCTGCACCAGATCTTCTTCAGCAAAACCACCACCAGTCAGTGTCGAGAAGTTCTCCATACGATGACGCTGCCAGCCTGGCTGCAGGGATTTGGCCCACTCCGGGTCCGTTGGACGATTGGCGCGAACGTCGATGGATGAGGGCGTGCGCTGAAAAACGTAGAGCTCTTTGGCAGTCGCACCAAGGTGTGGAACACACTGAACGGCGGTCGCGCCGGTGCCAATCACGCCAACCCGTTTATCACCAAGACCGTCGAGATAACCGTAGCTGTTGCCACCGGTATACACATAGTCCCATCGACTGGTGTGGAATGAATGCCCCTGATAGGACTCGATGCCCGGAACCCCGGGCAACTTCGGCCGATTCAGCGGTCCATTGGCCATACAGACGAAACGGGCATGGAAGTGATCACCACGATCCGTGCGAACCCGCCAGCGTGAACTGGCGTCATTCCATCGCAGTTCGGTGATCTGGGTCTGGAAGAGTGCGTCCCGATAGAGATCAAAGTGTTCTGCAATGCGGCGGCTGTGCGCGAGGATTTCCGGTGCCTTGGCATATTTCTCCGTGGGCATGTAGCCGGTTTCTTCAAGCAGTGGCAGGTAGATATAGGCTTCGGTATCGCATGCCGCGCCTGGATAACGATTCCAGTACCAGGTACCTCCGAAGTCCCCGCCCTTTTCGACCAGGCGGATGTCGTTGATGCCGGCTTCACGTAACCGGGCCGCCATCAACAGCGCAGCGAAACCCCCACCAATGACCAGTACATCCACGACGTCCGACTTTGGCGCGCGCTCGATTGGCGCCACATAGGGATCTTCCAGGTAGTGTCCGAACTGCTCCTTGATCTCGATGTACTGCTGATTGCCTTCCGCGCGTAGCCGTTTGTCGCGTTCCTCCCGGTACTTGCGACGCAGCGCGTCCGGATCAAACGCCAATGGGGCAGTGGCTTCACTCGACATGTGCGGGACCTCGTGGCAAGTCCGGCGCTGGGCCGGAGCATGGTTTAAAACGCGTTTTACGCAAATGTACTGTGTCCAATCGCCCGGTGACAAGTCGAGTCGGCCCGATTTACAGCTTCCCGACAACACCCCGACAGGGTGCTGCTTGGGTAGATCCAGTGCACAGCGCAGACTGCTGTCCAGACGATTTCAGACCATCTCAGACCATCCCGGAGTAGTACTGCCATGCACGTGGAATCCATCAAGGGCAACTCGTTCGAACAACAGGGTCAACATTACCTGGTGCTCTGCGGCGCACAGTCCGGTGTGGTGCGGGTGTATCACGAAGAAACCGGGCACGTTGAAGAAGTGGATTTTCTGACTGTGGTGGAGCTTCTGGCAGCCTGACAGGGTGCAAAAAACGCCGCGCGGCCAATCTTCAGGTCGACGGTCTGGAAATCCCGCATCGTCGGTGATGAAACTACCTTCACCACCCTTTCCGCCCTTATCCGCCCTTGCCCTTGCGTTCCTGCCCTCCCCCGCATTAGCGTTGCACCCCTAATCAATCTGTCCGCCCCGGGGGAATCATGAAAGGAACAGTGCACTACGAAGTGCGCGGCAATATTGCTTTGCTGACAATCGACAATCCACCCGTGAACCCGCTCTCCAGCGGCGTTCGCGCTGGCCTGCACGAAGGTGTCAACAAAGCCCTCGCCGACCCAGCAGTCAAAGCCATCGTGTTGACCGGTGCCGGACGTGCTTTCATCGCAGGCGCGGATATTTCGGAATTTGGTGGTGAGTCGAAAGGCCCAGGTCTCGCCGAATGTCTGCGAAACATGGAAAACAGCACCAAACCCATCGTAGCCGCCATCAACGGCACGGCATTTGGTGGTGGACTGGAAGTGGCGCTCTGTTGTGACTATCGGGTTGCTTCCCCGTCAGCGCCCGTTGGATTACCAGAAGTCAAACTCGGGCTGCTGCCCGGCGCCGGTGGCACGCAGCGTCTGCCGCGTCTGATTGGCGCTGAGCAAGCGCTGAAGTTCATTCTTTCGGGAGATCCGATCCCTGCGCCACAGGCCAAGGTGCTGGGCATTGTCGACGAAGTGGTTGAAGGCGACATCGTCGCCGGGGCCATCAAGTTCGCCGAAGGACTGATCGCCCGTGGTAGCCCAACCCGCAAGATTCGCAATGAAACGAAGATGATCGAGCCGGATCGTGGCAACGACAAGGTCTTCATGGAAGCACGACAACAGGTCGCACGCACGATGCGTGGCCGGTTTGCGCCCGAGATGATCATCCAGTGTGTTGAAGCGGCTGTTAACGCCGGTGATTTTGATGCGGGCATCGCCGTTGAACAGCAACGATTCGGACAGTGTCTGCGACATCCGCAGCGCGAAGCGTTGATTCATATTTTCTTCAGCGAACGTGAAGTTGCGAAAATTCCAGATATCGGCAAGGACACCCCGTTACTCGATATCAAGGCAGCAGGCGTGGTCGGTTGTGGCACGATGGGCGGTGGCATCACCATGTGTTTTGCCAACGCCGGTATTCCGGTGACTGTCCTTGAGATGGAAACTGCGGCACTGGAGCGCGGCCTTGGGGTCATCAAGAAAAACTACGATATCCAGGCATCTCGTGGTCGTTTGACCACTGCCGAAGTAGACCAGCGGATGTCGCTCATCACGGGCACGATCAAGTATGAGGATCTTGGCAAGGCCGACCTCATCATCGAAGCGGTGTACGAAAATCTGGATCTCAAGAAAGAGATCTTTACCAAGCTCGACGCTGTGGCGAAGCCCGGCGCAATGCTTGCCAGCAACACGTCAGGACTCGACGTGGACCAGATTGCGATGGCAACCAAACGTCCGGAACTGGTGTGTGGTATGCACTTCTTCAGCCCCGCCAACATCATGCGCCTGCTGGAAGTTGTCAGGAGCAAACACTCTGGCAAGTCGACCATTGCCACCGCCATGGCTGTTGGCAAGCGCATCGGCAAGATCTCGGTGCTGTCAGGCAATGCACCTGGTTTCATCGGCAATCGAATCCTCGGGGCCTACACACGCCAGGCCGCTGAGATCATCCTGCAAGGCGCGACACCCTATCAGGTGGACAACGTCATCCAGGGTTTTGGCATGCCGATGGGGCCATTCCGCATGAACGACCTGGTGGGTCTTGATCTCGGCTGGCGCGCACGCAAGCTCGCCGGTGTCAAACCCCAGGACATTCCGCCGGCCCAGCGTGTGGCTGACAAGCTGGCGGAAATGGGTCGTTATGGGCAGAAGAACAGTCGTGGTTTCTACATCTATCCAGAAGGTAGCCGGGCAGGCACCGCAGACCCTGAAGTGGTGCAACTGGTAGAGCAGGTTTCAGCAGAAGCCGGTTTTACGCGACGGCCGGTAACCGATGATGAAGTCTTGAAGCGTTGTTTCTACCCGTTGATCAACGAAGCGGCCAAGGTGCTCGAAGAAGGCATTGCCTTGCGACCATGCGACATCGATATCACCTACATCAACGGCTATGGTTTCCCGGACACGGTGGGTGGCCCGATGCACTGGGCCGACCAGCAAGGTCTCGCCAACATTCTGGCTGAGCTTAAAAGGTTTGACTTAGAGTATGGTGGTACTGCGTTCAAGCCTGCCAAGCTCCTGGAAAAGCTGGTCGCGCAAGGCAAGACCTTCGCCAGCCTGCAGCAGGGGTAAGACCATGTGGCTACGACTTCGACAGATTGCGCTGGTGGCTGAAAAGCTCGCGCCCATTGAAGACGCGTTGATCGACGTGTTTGGTGTCAAGGTCGCATTTCGCGATCCTGGCGTTGGACACTTTGGTCTGGAAAATGCGCTGTTTCCATTCGGTAACACGCTGCTCGAAGTCGTGGCGCCGACAAAGGAAGACACTGCGGGTGGACGGTATCTCGAACGTCGAGGCGGCGATGGTGGTTACATGGTCATCACTCAATGTGATGATCACTTGCCCCGCCGCGCCCGAATCAAGGCGTTGGGCGTACGCGTCGTCAATCAGTTCGAGAACAAACACTTCCGCAACATGCAGTTGCATCCGAAGGACACTGGTGGCTCCTTCTTCGAAATCGATGAGGCGCTTGGCGCAGGTGCTCATGATCTCGATGGCCCGTGGGAACCCTCAGGTCCGGAGTGGCAGAAGTACAAGGACACCACTCGTGTCGCAGGCATCGTTGCTGCTGAAGTTCAGGTTGATCAACCACGACAGGTTGCTGCACGCTGGAGCGAGATCGCGGAAATCTCGCTGCGTGCCGACAAGATCACTCTGCCTTTGGACAACGCAACAGTCCGGTTTGTCGCATGCAACGATGGACGCCCAGAAGGACTGGGTGGAATCGACATCCAGTGCAATGACAAGCCAGCCATTCTGGCGGCTGCCAGGGCGCGTGGACTGCAGATTGATGGCGACGTCGTCATGCTCTGTGGAATGAGAATGAGACTGCTCTGATGTTTATCGCCTTTACCGAATCCCAACAGGCGATCGCCGACAACGTCGGCAAAGTCTGTTCGGCGTTTGATGATGCATACTGGAGCGCCTGCGACCGGGAGGCTCGCTTCCCGGAGGAATTTGTTGCAGCCATGGCCAAAGGAGGCTGGCTTGGTATCACCATGCCGGAAGCTTATGGTGGCTCGGGGCTCGGTGTCACCGAGGCGGCAATCATGATGCACACCGTTGCAAAAAGTGGTGGCGGACAGGCTGCAGCATCCAGCGTACATATCAACCTGTTCGGCCCGCATCCCATCGTCGTGTTCGGTACCGATGAGCAGAAGGAGCGCATGCTGCCGCCTATCATCAACGGTCAGCACAAGGTCTGTTTCGGTGTCACCGAACCCAATGCAGGTCTCGACACCACGAGCATCGAGACCTTTGCCCAAAAGGTACCCGGCGGTTATCGCGTCAACGGTCGAAAGATGTGGACGTCGACCGCACAGGAAGCCAGGAAGATCCTGCTGCTGGCTCGAACAAAGAAAAAACAGGACGTTACCAAGCGAACAGACGGAATCACGCTCTTCTTCACCGATCTGGATAGGGCCCACATCAGCGTCGAGCGGATACCGAAAATGGGCCGGGCGGCGGTCGATTCGAATGCCACGTTCATCGACGATCTGTTCATTCCAGAGGAAGATCGCATCGGCGAGGAAGGCCGTGGCTTCCACTATCTTTTGCACAGTCTTAACCCGGAACGCATTCTCGTTGCTGCAGAGGCTATCGGAATCGGCCAGGATGCGATCGACCGCGCCGCACGTTATGCGCGAGACAGAGTCGTGTTTGGCCGGCCAATCGGTCAGAACCAGGGCATCGCCCATCCATTGGCCGAATGCTGGGCGAATCTCGAAGCCGCTTATTGGTTGACCATGCGCGCCGCATCCCTCTACGACCAGGGTCAACCGTGTGGCGCGGAAGCCAATGCTGCGAAGTTCCTCGGTGGCAAGGCAGGCTTCAATGCCTGCACACAATCCATGCTGACTCACGGTGGCATGGGCTACGCGAAGGAGTTTCAGGTCGAACGTTTGCTGCGGGAGTCGATGATTGCGCGCATCGCGCCAGTATCCGAGCAGATGATCCTGAATTTTCTGGCCGAGAATGTTCTGGATCTGCCGAAGTCTTACTGAGATCGCGGTCGGGAGACCCACTGTAGGAGCGGATCTGCTGATCGCGATCTTCGATGCCCCGACAATCGCGGTCGGGAGACCGCTCCTACACAAGAGAGAGCCTCCTTCTGTGGGAGCGATCTCCTGATCGCGATCTTCGATGTCCCGACAATCGCGGTCAGGAGACCGCTCCTACACAGACCCCCCACAACATTCAGCTCAGGCGCACGGGCATCGATTGAATCGCCCTGAACAGCGTCGAGCTCGCGCGCACGGGATTGCCCACAACCTCGACCGACTTGAATCGTTTGAGAATCTCCTCCCACAACACCCGCACCTGCATTTCCGCGAGGCGATTGCCCAGACAGCGATGAATACCAAAACCGAAGCTCAGGTGATGGCGTGGATCCTTGCGATCGATGATGAATCGATTGGGCGCATCGATCACGCGCTCATCTCGATTGCCGGATAGATACCACATCACCACCTTGTCACCACGCTTGAACTCATGTCCTCGAAAATGGGTGTCATGCAGGACAGTGCGACGCATGTGTATCAACGGCGTCTGCCAGCGGATGATCTCTGGCACCATGGAGTGCACGAGTGCAGGTTTGTTTCGCAGCTTCTCGAATTCGTCGGGGAATTCATTGAGGGCGAGCACACCACCGCTGATGGAGTTGCGTGTTGTGTCGTTGCCACCGACCAACAGAAGAATGACGTTGCCCAACAACTCCCGCTGATCCATGTCCTTCGTTGAAGGTGCGTGTGACAGCATCGACAACAGATCAAATCCGGGCGGTGAGCTCTTCTTTCGCTCCCACATGCTGGCAAAATAGTCGCCGCATTCAGCCAGAGCCTCCCAGAACTGAGCTGCGTCAGTGACAAAGTCAGGGTCATCGGCATTGCTGACGATGTTCGACCATCGAATCAGGATCGCACGATCTTCCTGCGGCACATCAAACAACGTGGCGAGCATCCGGCTGGTGAGTTCCACCGAGACGTTTGGAACCCAGTCGAATTCTTTGCCGCGAGGCAGCGCATCGAGGATCTCGCCAGCGCGGGTACGAATCATGACTTCCAGTTCGGACAGGCTGCGCTGCGTAAACATCGGCGCTACGGTCATCCGCTGGGCATCATGCTTGGGCGCATCCATCTGGATGAACATGGGCATTTCCTGCATGGCCGTCGGTCGTCCATGGATGGTGATTCCACCCATGGAATAGTCCGATGAAAACGTCGTGTTGGCCTTTTCAATAGCCATGATGTCGTCGAAGCGGGTGATCGACCAATAGGCGCCGTACTGACTGTCGGGTGTGTAGTGAATGGGCGCTTCGTCACGCAGTCGCTTGAAGTATGCCGGCCACAATTCGTGCCGGAAAATTTCTGGGTTGGCGACGTTCAGCGTTTCGATCGGTACGCAATACGGGTCGAAATTGACGTCTACTGTTATACGCTGTCGAATTCGACCGGACTTGCCGGCAACCGCCTGAGCACGTTGTCTAAGATGGTCGTAGTTACTGGTCACTATCTGGCTCCCCCAGTGCTTTGAAAGACGTACATTGAAAGATCACTCGCGCTACCACTCCCGCTGCGCGCGCATCTATAGAATACTCCCGACTTCAGAAAATTGATCCGGAGTGATTTCATGGCCGCACCGCTCGATGGCATCAAGGTAATTGAGATCGATAGCTGGATGGCCTCGCCGAGCGCCGGTGCATTACTGGCTGATCTCGGTGCCGAGGTCATCAAAGTCGAACCACCGGGGGGCGATCCGATGCGTGGTAACAGCCGACCCGCCAAGGTTGAAACCGCTTTCAAGAATTACGACCTTCAATTCGACGTCGACAACCGTGGCAAAAAATCCATCCTGGTTGATCTTGATTCGTCCGCAGGTGTGGAGGTCGTTCATCACCTCGTCAAAGGCGCACAGATTTTCATGTGTAACCTGTTGATCCAACGGCAAACCAAATTCCGGCTGGATCCGAAATCACTGTTTGTTACCAACCCTAAACTGGTCCACGCCACTCTCACCGGATACGGCACTACCGGGCCTGATGCCTGGCGACCAGGTTATGACGTGACTGCGTTTTTTGGCCGCAGTGGTCTATACGATGCCATGCGTGAAGGTGAGCAAGGCACGGTGCCGATGGCACGTCCAGCGCAAGGCGATCACACCACGGGTCTGGCTATGCTGGCTTCCATACTCGCTGCGCTCCGGTTGATGGAGCGCAGCGGTGAAGGCCAGGTGGTCGAGACTTCTCTCTATGAAACCGCAGTGTGGACCCAGGCCTCTGACTACAGCATTACTGCTGTCGATCAGGCACCTGTCCGCCGACGCGCGCGCCACGATCTGCTCTCGATCACGGGCAATCGCTTCCCGTGCGGGGATGGCAAGTGGGTGGTCTTCAACATGATGGACGCGGGCGCTTTTGAACGGCTGTGTCGGACCATTGGCCGAGAAGAATGGCTACAGGATGAGCGTTTTCAGGATGGCAAAGGCCGTTACCAGAACATGCGGGTGCTGGTGGAAGGTGTCGATGAAAGCCTGGGGGAAAAGACCAGAGATGAGTGGGGAGTCATCTTCGACAAGGCAGGACTGATCTGGGGGCCTGTGCTGACACTGGATGAGGTATCTCGTGATCCACATGCACATGCGATTGGCTTGTTCCCTGAGATTGAACATCCAGAGCATGGTCGCTATCGCACCGTCAATGCGCCATTCAGATTTACCACTGCAGATGTGCGACCACGCGGCCCGTCGCCGAAGGCAGGCCAGAACTCAACGGAAGTCCTTGTTGATGCAGGAATGAGTGAAAAGGAGATTAGCGACCTGCTCGCGAGTGGAGCAGTTCGAACAAAGTAGTTTCGACAAATCAAGCGATCAGCGGTTTAACCGCTGATCGCTTACAGGCTTGCGAATGGAGCCTGGTGGACTGCCGGTCAGGATCTAAAACAACATTCCTGCATTTTTAGACACTGACTGACGTCGTCAGTCGTTTACCAACGACCGCCACCACCACTGCCGCCGCCACCGCCACTGCGATTGCCGCTGCCGCCACCACCACCGTAGCCACCACCACCGCCGCCACTGCGGCCGCCGCCACCACCACCACCAAAGCCGCCGCCGCCACTGCTGCGGCCACCACCGCCACCACCGCCGCCGCCAGCGCGATCTTCGCGAGGCTTGGCTTCATTGACCTGCAGCTTGCGGCCTTCGTTGTCGCGGCCATTCAGGCCAGCAATTGCGGCTGCTGCTTCAGATTCGCTCGACATTTCGACGAAGCCAAAGCCCTTGCTACGACCGCTCTCGCGATCTTCGATCACCTGCGCACTGACAACAGTGCCAAACTCGGCGAAGAGTTGATCAAGATCAGCAGACCGAACGGAATACGCCAGGTTGCCGCAATACAGTTTCTTACCCATTCAATTCACTCACATACCGTCCCGAAATAGTTGTTTCGTATCCGCGCCGTACCGGGACATGAGTCACGTCGCGGATCCGTTTCGACCAAGTGCCAAAGGCACGGGGTCAGAAATCTGAATCTGTTTTGATGAGATCTGGGGAAAAAACCGGACATCGGCAACGAGCGTCAGACAACATGCGTCACGCGTGGGGCGAGACAGGATCAAACAGGACGTACGCGAGCGGGTGAACGATTCAAACAGGGCTCTCAACAGTCAACGGCTGGCATTGTGGCCCTAGCGTTGTGATCTGGCCAGCTTTTTTTCTTCAAACTGCATTGTAGATCTTGACCTGACGCTCATTTCACGCATCTATCGGGGGAGCGCTCGGCGTTGGGGGTTCGCGGTCGGGAGACCGCTACAATCTTGCAATGCCCAAATCTTGTAGGGTTCGCGGTCGGGAGACCGCTCCTACAATACTGCAATGCCAACCTTGTAGGGTTCGGGGGCGGGAGACCGCACACAGCGATCTCATGACCTGTGGGAGCGATCTCCTGATCGCGATTGCAATACCGAATCAATGATCTCTGGTCCACCGCCGATGCGACGGCCCCAATCGCCCACGCTTCTCCCCGGCGTGCTCGGGATAAACCGACGCGGTATAAAGATCTCCGTGCGCATCCATCGCCAACTGATGAATATAGATCGCGATGTTCTCAACGCGATCCACTTCCTTGCCGGTTTGTGCATCAAGCACCGCCAGATTGCTCATCTTGTCGCTGGCATACACGGTGTCACCATAGACCGCGATGCTGAGCGGCGCGATGTGTGTCCACTCGTCGATGTAATTACCTTCAGGATCGAGCCGCTGGATGCGGCTCTTGCAACCTTGCACTGGCTTGTTACGGTGTTCGGCAATCTGGCCCGGCACGGTCATGTACGCGTGAAAATTGCCACCACACAAATCCGCAATCAGCAGTCTGCCCTGCGCGTCTTCCGCGAGTGCATGCGGCGTATTGAACTCGGCAGGTCCCCTGCCCCATGACCCTACGGATTTGATGTATTCGCCGGTCGCCGAAAAAAACACCAGGCGCGAATTCCAGTAACCGTCAGCAACCACGATGTTGCCGTTGCGTTGTTGCACCACTGCCGTTGGTCCATTGAAGTGACCGGGACCATCTCCCCATTTTCCAAACTCACCTAGTGTCAACAGCAACGTGCCATCCGGGTGAAACTTCTTGACACAATGACCATCCCGGTCCGTGGTCCAGAACATGCCGTCTTTTTCGATATAGATCGTATGGGCACCCAGCGCAAATCCGCGCTCATCAGAGTGTCCCCACTTGCCCAGATAGTCTCCATCGCGTGTGAACATCGCAACCGAACTTTTACCCATCTTCTCTTTCATGGAAAGCGGATGGGCAGCCCAGTGCTCGAGGTCACGCGTGAACAGGTAGATGACGCCCTCTTTGTCCACAGCCACACCTGAACCCATCTCGAATTGCATGTCATCCGGATAGCGCGGCCAGTCTTCCACGCGGTGATAGCCACTGCGCGGATCCTTGGATTCAGTTGCATTCGTCACGTCATGGGATTCACACATCACCAGGTCTCCCGATATCAAACACCCGATTTGAAAATACGCTCGATGGCTACACCGAGATCCGCGCCTGGGCGAACCCTTCGCGTTCCAGTTGCCTCGCAACCTGTAATAACAATCCTTCGCTGCCATGCGGTCCAACAAACTGCATGCCAATCGGCAGCCCACTTTCAGACATAGCCACGGGTACGGAAATCGCAGGATTGCCGGTATCGTTGAACAAGGCTGTGAAGGCGATCATGCGATACAGGATGTCGAGGTAATGATCGTTTTCTGAACCCATCATATCCATCGCGCCGAGTCTGGGCGGAAGCATCGCCATGGTGGGGGTCAGGAGCAGATCGTTTTGCGCAAAAAACCCGGCCACTGTGAGCCCCAACTGTTGCACCGAGTGCAACGCCATGGCGTAGTCAGCGCCAGAGATGCTGCGTGCTGCCTGATAGTTCTGCCAGGTAACGCGCTCGACATCGTCCTCCCGCAAAACTCGACCTAACACTGCCGCTCGCCGATTGAGCGTGGCTGCAACGTGGGAAATGGCAAGCACCCCGTGCGCGCCCTTGTGCGTCGCCGAATCTACATTGAGCGCTGATTGCCTGACTTCGTGACCCAGCGATCGACAGCGATCAGCCAGCACCTGGAGTGCGTTGTCGATTTCCGGTAGCACCGCTGCACCCGTAAAGGAGGTCGATGAGACAGCGATGACGAGCTTTCGCACGGGACGCTCAATCTCAAGCTGCCAGGAACGCGATGCCGGCGGCGCTGCATACGGCGAACCGGTTTCCGGCCCGTGCGTGAGATCAAGGACCAGCGCACTGTCGCGAACACTACGAGAGATGACATGTGCGGTGGACAAACCGCCCCAACCTTCCATTTCGTCAGGTCCTAGCGGCGTTCGACCTCGGGTAGGCTTGAGCCCGAACAAACCACAACAGCTGGCCGGAATACGAATGCTGCCACCACCATCCGAGGCATGGGCCACTGGAACTATGCCACTGGCAACGGCGGCGCCTGCACCGCCACTGGATCCTCCCGCACTGTACTGCGCTTGGTGGGGATTCCGGGTTGGTCCATGCAGCCTCGGCTCGGTTGTGGTGGCAAGGCCCAGTTCTGGTGTATTGGTCTTGCCGCAAATCACGAGACCTGCTGCCAGATAGCGCTGAGTCAACGTCGAGTCATGATCGGCTGTGTTTCCTGCAAAGGCTCGTGACCCGCTGCTGGTTACCGTACCGGCGTAGTGCTGACCGAGGTCCTTCAGCATGAATGGCACACCGGCCAAAGGTCCACTGCCCAGACCAGCAGCGATCTGGGCGCTGGCACGGTCAAACAGATCGAGCACCACCGCATTTAGATCTCTGCGCGCGACCATGCGGGCCTGGGCGGCCGCCAGTACCTCGCTCGCAGTTACCTCCCCGGCGCGAATCAGATCGGCAAGACCAACCGCGTCATGACGAACATATTCGTCTGCTCGCATCGCTCTGACACCTCTTGTTTTCCAGCCTGTTTTCCAGTCGATCATGAGTTTAACCATGAACGATCGCTGCAGCGCATCGCATTCAAAAGCAAAACGCTGAATAATCCCTGTCATCGAACCAGGGGAGAGGGTGGCCATGGGGCATCTTGACGGAAAGCGAATCGTGATCACCGGATCAACGCGCGGACTCGGCCGAGCTTTCGCGGAACAGACGGCCGCTGCCGGTGCGAGCGTCGTCATCAATGGCACCAACCAGGCGTTGCTGGATGAAGTAGCGAAGGGAATAAAGGCTCGCGGTGGCCACGTCGCGGCAGTGGCAGGTTCCATTGCGGAAGAAACAACCGCCGAGGCGCTCGTAAAAACCTGCGTTGATCAATTTGGTGGCATCGACCTCATGGTGCACAACGCCGGGATCGTCAGGGACAAGACACTGCTGAAGATGACGGCCGAAGATTTCGACGACGTGATCGCTGTTCACCTGCGTGGCGCGTTTTTCTGCCTCAAACATGCAGGTCTGGTGATGAAAGAAGCCGGCGGCGGCCACATTGTGCTGGTCATCTCTGCCTCCGGCCTGGCTGGCGGCTTCGGCCAGGGCAATTACGCCGCGGCCAAGGAAGGCATGATGGGCCTGCTTCGTACCGCGTTGCTGGAACTGTCGAGATTCAATATTCGCTGCAATGCGTTGTGGCCCATTGCCGAAACGGACATGACGCAGGTGGTGTTCGAACGCGCCGCTGCCGCTGCCAAGACAGCAGGCACCGAAGCACCCCGACCGTCAGAGATGGGCTTCGGCACTCCCCAGGAAGTGGCGCAGGGATTGATCTGGCTGGCGAGTGACAAGGCCGCGCACATCCAGGGCCAGTGTTTGACCTTCAATGGTCGAAAAACTGCCCTGTGGTCACATCCGAAAGAAGTTGGCGTCACCTTTCGCGATGAACCCTGGAACGTGGAGGCACTCACCGAACACTACGCCGATGCAGATCAGCAGCCGGTCTATCGTCCAAGAATGGTGCCTTGAAGCCGGCCAGGAGTCTGGCGTGCAGACTCTCAGGTCATTTCAATTCTTCTGCCGTGAATGAATATAGACTGTCAGTTTGCGTGCTGAAATCTTCGGCTGACACCGTTGACGCAAAACGAAATGTGTCTGGCAACACGGTGGCATCAAACTCCGGGTACAGCAAAAACAGATCGTCAAAGGACCATGAAGTCAGCACCGCGTACCCAATCATCAGCCACGCGAAACCCTGTGCGTACGCATGTCGCAGCACTGGCGTCTGCCGCAGCGCAAAACGCAGATTCAGCGTTAGTGCAAAAGCCAGGCAGGCGCCACCAATCAGATAACGAATGACCTGCACGGCTGCGAGAGAGCCGGTATTGAACGCAATCACTTCAAGCAGAAATTCGCCGACCTGATTCAGTGAGACCGCAATAAGCGCAACCAGCCAGTGATTTAAAAACCGTGGCTCGCCTCGAGAGATACGCGCGACCACAGCCCATCCCGTTGCCCACGCCAATGTCATCGTGAGATAGCTGATCAGCTCTTGTGCCAGCCGTGAAAACTCCATGGTCTGATACGACCGCAGGTAGGTGTCGAGCGTTATCAGAGCAACAAAACCGGCCAGCCCCAAAACCAGGCGGGACGGCGTCGTCATGGAGGAAAAGAGCTGCTCGACGCGATCAAACGACAGTACGGATGCGACAGGATGATCCAGCGCGTAAATCCGCAAGTGGGTACGACCCAGACTAACCGCATCACCTGATGCCAGCACGCCAGGTGTTTCGTCGATGGTCTTGCGACCAGTCCAGATGGGAATACCGGCTCGGGTGGCTCGGATCTGTTGTCCGTGTTCGGTGGTCTCGATGACCGCGTGGTGCGCATCCACATAGGGATCCGAGATAATCACATCATTGTCAAACGCCCGCCCGAGGGTTGCGACCGCACCATTGATACGGTGTCGCTCGATCACGCGGCCAGAGCGACTGGTGACTTCGACTATGAAGCCCATTTGGTCATACCCATGTATTTACGAGTAAAAAGCTGAGCGTTTTCCTTGCTGACTCCGGAGATCGCAAAGTGGCTGGACAGGGAACGATGATCTTTACCCAGCAGCACACCAAGAAACAGGACATCGAACAACTTCGGGTATTTCTTGTATTGCCGCACACACTGCACCACCCGCCATACCGCTTCCGGAGCATCGGCGCCGACAAATTCGGTTGAACAATGGTAGTTGGTGACGTCTTCCTCGCCAGCCGGATTGCGTGTGAACATCCGGCCGTAGCTATCCGTCAGAAGTCGATGAAAACGCAGGGATTGCAACTGGTCGGAAGTCACCCAGCCATACTGGTAGTCAATTGCCCCGGTTTGCAGAGAACCGGAAAGGTAGATCGTATCTTCCGACGTGCAGGACGACTCGGTCATGCGGTACAGCAGTTCCTTGTCGTCATTGGTGTCGCCCCAGCACTTGAAATACGCACTCACCTCGCCGGCCACATTCATCTCGCCAAGCTTCTGCGTTGGCCAGTCAAGATTCACGAGCAAGGCGTATTTGTATTCCTGATCCGCGTAGAGCTGCGCTTCGATCTCGGTTTGATAAGCCGTGGCCGGAAGCGGTTCGGAACGCGCCATGGCCTGGTCCTTGAGTGCGATCAGATATTTCGCGGGTACGAGAAAACTGATCTGGTTACCGGAGGTTGCAACGTTGACGCCGATGATCTCTCCCACTTCGTTGAGCGCAGGTCCACCGCTCATACCGGGATTGAGTGACCCGCTGAACAACAACTTCTGATAGAAACTGCGTTCGAGCAGGCCGTTATACGTGCCGGGGATGATGGTCTGGCCAAGATCATATGGATTGCCCAGGGCATACACAGAGTCACCCTTGTTGATCTCGGCCGTCGAAAAAGACAGCCCGCCAGTTGCCGGCGTGTCGCGACGCAACAGTGCAAGGTCGTGAACGACGTCGAAATCCACTAGCGTCGCTTCACCACGCTTGCCTGTCGTATCGAGGTACTCGATCCGGTACTTGTCAGGTTTGTGCAGTGCATCTGAAACAACATGGAAATTGGTCGCGACCAGATCTGTGTCAGCCAGCTGAAACCCCGATCCGATGGCCGACTTGTTGCCCGACTCGGCTTCGATGATGAGGATCTGATAGACGCTGGCGGCCGCCTGATCGAATACTGATCTGGCTTCCGAATCTGCACTTGCCTGCGCACCCCAGCCGAGTATCGCCCCGGCAAAAAGTGACACTCGGACGAAGAAAGTAATGATGGGATGACCTTCGGGATAGTGGCCCGTGATCATAGGTGGCTGTCGAGACGTTGGAAACGGCTTTCAGCAGGGCCCGCAATGGCGAGCCCACCTCGCTTCGCTTTCGGCCGAGCGAACGATTACCTTCCGAGCGGGATCTGGTCGATGCACTCCTCCACCCCCGCGATCGGCGATCGTGATACCGCACGCATCGGACCTCGTCATGCTGGCCCCCCACCCTCCCTCGATCCCATCGGCGACCTGCCTCTCGAAGCGCGGCCCAAAGTCACCCTCAGAGCAGAAGAACGCAGCAGCCTGAAAGCGCCGCGCTACCGCCCCGGGCGTATGCGAGCTAACAGCGGCCACATCAAAAAAACGATGGTCGCCATCGACATCACAAGAGTGGCTGGCCGATCCCAGAGAAATTGCCAGCCACCATCGGAAAGGATGAGGGATCGCTGGAGGTTTTCTTCGAGAAAACCACCCAGAATGAAGCCGAGCAGCAGCGGCGCCAGTGGAAAGTCGAGCAGTCGCAGACCTACTGCGAACAACGCAACGATCACCATGACGGTCACATCCGTCGGATCAAACGACACCAGATAAACTCCCAGCAGGCAGAACAGCAGCACGATGGGCATCAATATCGGCTGCGGAATACGCAGCAGTCGCGCGAGCCAGGGTACCATCGGCAGGTTGATGACGAGCAGCATCAGGTTGCCGATAAACATGGAAACGATGACTGACCAGAAGACTTCCGGGTGGTCCACATACAGACGTGGACCGGGTTGCAGCCCATGCGCGATCAGTGCACCGAGCATGATGGCCGTGGTTCCGGAACCGGGAATGCCGAGCGTCAACAAGGGAACAAACGAACCGGTGGAGGCCGCATTGTTGGCGCACTCCGGTGCTGCTACCCCTCGTGGGTTGCCTTCGCCGAATGCGGGCACCGCGTTCGGTCCGGCCAGTTTCTTTTCCATGGCATAAGACAGAAACGACGCAACCGTCGCGCCTGCCCCGGGCAACACGCCGATCAGAAACCCCGTGATGGAGTGGCGAGCCACCGGCGCCGCGATGTCGCGAACGTCTTGCCTGGATAAACGCAGGTCTTTCGTCGTTGTACTACGAATGTGGTCGCCGTCATTCATACGATCCTGCAGGACAACGAGCACCACTTCAGCCAACGCATAGGTGGCCATGGCAATCAGCAGGAAACTGAGCCCATCAATCAACTCAAGGCTGCCGAAAGTCAGTCGCGGCAGCCCGGAAATACCATCCGTACCCACCGTTGCCAGCATCATGCCGACGATGGCCATCGCATAACCGCGCAGCACCTGGCCTTCACCCGACAGCG
This sequence comes from Gammaproteobacteria bacterium, assembly GCA_043719475.1. GTDB lineage: Bacteria > Pseudomonadota > Gammaproteobacteria > Pseudomonadales > Azotimanducaceae > SYFY01. The sequence continues at coordinate 40,785 of JAYSTS010000130.1, forward strand.
AGGCCACCGCAGCAAGCCCCATGACCATCATGGCGAAGTACTCTGGCGACTGGAACGTCAACGCCAGCTCCGCCAACAACGGTGCTGCAACCAGTAACCCAACGGCACCAACCATACCACCGACAAAACTCGCCCAGGCAGCGATGGCGAGTGCCTTGCCTGCCAAACCCTGCTGCGCCATGGGAAAACCATCGAAAGTGGTGACCACGGAACTTGAACAACCCGGCGTGTTGATGAGTATCGAGGAGGTCGAACCCCCAAAGGCAGCGCCGTAGTACACACCTGCCATCAGGATCAGAGCGGCCGAAGGATCAAGTGAATAGGTCATGGGGATCATCAGCGCGACTGCCGTTGCCGGCCCTAGTCCCGGCAACATGCCAATGAACGTGCCGGTGAAACAACCGAGCATCACCATGAGGATATTAAATGGCGTGAACGCCGTTTCGGCGCCGATTAGCAGACCCTCAAACATCTGCTGTCCACAAATAACCAGGATCGAGATAAAGACCCAGTAATCCCACCAACAACAGCCACAACACAACAGTGACAAGCAGTGGCACCAACAGCAATGTCGGTCGGTGTCTGACGCCAAGCACAAGAAGATTCGAAAACAGCGCCAGCGCTGAAGCAGGCAGAACACCGAGCGGTTCAATGGCCAGTCCAAACACAATACAAACAGCCAGCAAGCCAGCTACCTGCCACCAGCGTCGGTGGTCTGCGGACAAGGTTGAAACCATTGAGACGCGAGGCTGCTGTGGGAACAACAGAATCACACCGATGATCGAGAGCGCAGCGGCCAGCACCAATGGCATGGTCTGCGCAGTCATCGCTTCACGCGCATCCGCCGCGAAGACCGGTATCTGCAGCGCCTGCCAGCCATACAGCCCGGCCATAACCAACATCACGAGACCGGGTAGTCGAGCCGTCATTCCAGAAACCCCAGTGCGCGCATGAGCTCGGCAATCTGGGCTTCCTGACCATCAAGGTAAGCACTGAAGTCATCTCCCGTATGGAACACCTGTACCCAGCCATGGCGATGCAGTTCGTCTCGCCACGCCTGCGTTTCGGTCAGGGCACCCAACACATGCGTATAGGTCGCAAGGTCTGTGACCGACAGACCGGGGACCGCAAAGAAGCCACGCCAATTGAGAAATTCGAGGGGATAGCCCAACTCTGCAAACGTGGGTACGTCTGGCAGTTCTTTCAATCGCTGCGGTGCTGCAACCGCCAGCGCCCGGATGTGACCTGACTGAATATAGGCGATGGCATCACCAATCGTTGCTGCCATCGCCGCTGTCTCACCACCGAGAAGCGCAAGCGTAGCCTGACCACCAGCGCCGTAGGGAACATAACGAGCGCGTTGTGGGGCGATTCCAAACGCCTGGAACGCACTGGCCAATATCAGGTGATCAAGATCGCCCCGATTCGACCCGCCGGCGAACTTGATGCGCTCGGGATCACTGCGCAGTGCCGCCACCAGATCATCGAGCGAGCGATACGATGCGTCGCTGCGTACCATGAGCGCACCGTAATCGCCGATCATGGAAGCAACCGGTGTCAACTCTCGCCAATTCTGCTGGAACTCTGGACGCAGAGCGCGGACCAGGATCGGCGTCGAACTCACCATCAACACCGATTCGCTGCGGGCGCGACGATCCAGCATGTAGGCAAATCCTTTTGCGCCCCCCGCACCGCTGCGATTTTCGAAGGATGTACGTTGAACGAGGCCTGCCTTCATCAAGGCCATACCGGTTGCTCGCGCGGTAGTATCCCAACCACCCCCTGCTCCGCCAGGAACCAGAAAGTGCAGCGACTCCATCTCAGGTGCAGACCAGGACTGAGTACCCCAGACCAAGGCAAGCAACACAAGCAGAGACTGAAATCTAGTCACCGGTATACCGAAACCAGCGTCGCATGAAATCGGCAATCCGCGGCGTAAGGCGAGTTCGACCATAAGCACCGGCCAGGCGCTTTAGATATTCACTGCGAGTTGGATAGGCAAATATCGTGCGATCGGCTGCTGACAGACCGCGGCCCTGACTCATCAGCATCACGACGGTTGCGATCTGCTCACCCGCGTCCGGACCGACGATACTCGCTCCGAGAATGCGATCACCACCCTTGACCGTAAACACTTCAGCGTAACCACTCGGAAACGGTTCGCTTCTGCCGCGATCAAGTTCATCGAACGAAATGGAGTAGGTGTCGAACGACTGACCCTTCGCCTGCATGGCTTCGGCGGTCAGACCAACCGACGCCACCTCGGGCTGCGTATAAGTGCAATGCGGAACCACCAGACGATCCGCTCTCGCCGTCGGCGCAAACAGCGCGTTCTGGATCAATACCCGTGCCTGCGCATCGGCGTGATGGGTGAACTGCACCCGGGATGAACAATCCCCCGCCGCGTAGATCCTCTTGTTGGAGGTGCGCAGTCGCTTGTCCACCTGGATAAAACCTTGCGGGTCGGCGCGAACTCCGGCGCGATCCAGTGCAAGCCCCGCCGTATTCGGTTGTCTGCCCAGCGCGACCAGCACCTCATCGACCGCAAACCCCTGCTCTCCGACATGAATCACCAGCCCGCCTTCCTGACTGACCTTGCTGACCGCCGCGCCGACATGCAGCGCAATGCCAAGATCCGTCATGGCCGTTGCAAGCGTCGCGCTCGCCCGTTCGCTTTCCAGCGGCAGGATGCGTGGTACCATCTCGAACAGATGCACACGACTGCCCAGTCGCGCAAAGACCTGTGCCATTTCGCAGCCAATCGCGCCGGCACCGAGAATCGCCAGCGTCGGCGGCAGCATCTTCAGATCAAAGATGGTCTCGTTGGTCAGCGGCTCGGCTTCCCGCAAGCCTGGAATCGGTGGCACTGAGGGGCTTGCACCGGTGCAGATGGCGATGCGTCGAGCGTTCAACAAGGTCTCGCCAACACGCACCGTGCGGCCATCCTCAAAGCTGGCTTCGCCAAGAAAAACATCGACTCCGGCCTCCGTATATCGCTGCACGGAATCGTGGGGAGCGATGGCCGCCCTGACCTCACGCATCCACGTAAATGCAGAGGCGAAGTCGGCCTTTGAATGATGGTGGGTAAATTCAAGCAGTGCCTTGGAGGGTACGCAGCCAACGTTCAGGCAATCTCCACCCATCAGGTGTCGTTCAACCAGCGCGACCTTAGCACCAAGACCCGCCGCGCCAATGGCTGCAATCAGGCCGGCCGGTCCCGCACCGATGACCACCAGATGGTACTTGTCCTTTGGCGTCGGATTCCGATACGCCGCGGGTGCCAGCGCTTCGCGCCAAACCAGATCAAAATTCTGTCCGGGATAGTCGCTCATGATGCGCCGAGTTCCTCATTCAAGGCCCGATTTGCAAACCGGGTAATCAATATGGTGAGCAACAACGTTGCAGCGAGCCCGGCAAAAAACATGACTTGCGTGAGCAGACTTGTTTCCAGTTCGCCAGCAAACAAGGCTGTCAGGCTCTGCCCCACCGAGCCTAAGTACACATACAGGCCAGTGGCCGGCAACATGCCTAGCCAGGACGCGCCAACGTAATGCAGGAATTTCACGCGGGTGACCCCGAGACCGTAGTTCAGCAGGTTGAACGGAAAGACCGGTGACAGTCGGGTCAGCAGGACAATCAGGGCGCCGCGCTCGCCAATGGCCCGATCAAGGGCTGCAAACTTCGGCATGGACGACAGACGCCCTTCCACCCAATCACGAACAAAGTACCGGCCGATCAGGAATGCGGCACTGGCGCCCAGCGTGCTTGCGACCGACACGATCGCGACGCCAACGGGAAGTCCAAACACAAACCCGGCGCCCAGTGTCAGCAGCGACCCTGGCACCAGCAGTACACAGGCGGCGATGTAGGCGATGATGAACACCACCCAGGAAATTCCGGGATTGGCCTGTACCCAAGCGAGAAAGCTGACCAGCCAGGCGCCGATCGGAAACACCCATGCAACGCCCAGCAAAACCACCAATACTGCGATAAACGGAATGAGACGCCTCAAATAACTGGCTCCAGACTGCCTGCTCAACATCACAGCGCCTTGCCGTGACTCTTCAGGATGGGCAGAGTACCAAGAACGCGAGACAACTTAACGCTGGCGAAGAGCGACGATCATCATGAGCAAGGAAATCGACATCCTGGTATTCGGAGCAACCGGCTTTACCGGCAATCTCGTCACGCGCTACATGAACAGCCGATATAGCGATGGCAACACCACCTGGGGCATCGCGGGGCGAAACGCCGAAAAGCTACAGGCGGTGGCGACGGCCCGAAACCTGTCGAAGCAGATTCCACTGATCATCGCTGACAGCAATTACCCGGAAAGTCTGGCCGAAGCCATCGGCAAAGCCCGAGTCGTGCTGACCACGGTCGGACCCTACGCCAAGTACGGCAGCGAGGTGGTCCGCCTGTGTGCCGAGATGGGCGTGCACTACTGCGACCTGACCGGTGAAGTGCACTGGATGCGGCGAATGATCGACACCTACCAGCAAACTGCCGAGCGCTCGGGCGCACGCATCGTTCACACCTGCGGATTCGACTGCATTCCCGCCGACGTGGGCACCTATTTCATGCAGAAGTCGATGCAGGCGCAGTATGGTGTTGCCGCCAATCACGTCAAGTTCAGAGCGAAGGAAATCAAGGGTGGATTCAGTGGAGGCACACTCGACAGCCTATGGACCATGGCCGAGCAGGCAGCGGACGACCCGGCCATCGACAAACTGATCGCTGACCCCTACGCACTAAACCCGGCCGGAAGTCCACGCGGGCTGGACGGCCCTGATTCGATGACCCCAACCTTTGATCCTGATTTCAACAGCTGGGTTGCACCATTCGTGATGACCGCCATCGATACCCGCGTCGTGCGTCGTACCAACGCGTTGCTGGGTTACCCCTACGGCCGGGACTTCCGCTACGACGAAGGTATGTTGATGCCAACCGGTCCCCTCGGCTTTCTGGGCGCCGTGGCCACCGCCATGGGAATGAACTCGATGAACGCCGTCAGCCGTGTTCGGCTGGCACGGGAGTGGCTGCAGACCATACTGCCCAAGCCCGGCGAAGGACCGAGTGAAACAACCATTGAGCAAGGCCACTACCGCATCGACTTTCTGGCTCGTCACCCCACCCAGGCTTCACTCAATCTGCGCGGACGAGTGACTGGTGACAAGGACCCAGGTTACGGCTCAACCTCGAAAATGCTGGCTGAATGCGCAGTCGCGCTGGCGCGAGACGAAAGCCCTGTTGGTGGTGGTTTCTGGACACCCGCTTCGGCGCTGGGGGATGCGCTGCTGGAGCGATTGCCTGCCAATGCAGGCGTTCGATTCGAACTGCTGCCCTGACAGAACATCGCGGCGCAGGGGCCGCTCCCTACGCAGAACCCAAGGTCTCAATCGATCTGTTTCTTGCCGCTTGCCATCAACAAGTAACAGATCAGTCCAAACAACGTCACCGCTGCCGCGAGCTGAAACACGAGCACCCATGAGCCGGTGGAGTCGAGGATCATGCCGCTCACATAGATGCCGATGATGCCGGGGATCGTCCCGGCCGTATTGGTGATGCCCATCAGTGTTCCGGCATGCCGCGGCGCAATATCCATGTGGTTGACAGCAAAACCGCCCGTGACAAAAGCGCCGAGCGCATTGCCGAGCGTCATGATCGTGATGGCCAGCCAGACCGTCTCCACGTATCCCACCACCAGCAGCGATAGCGAAATGCCGCCAAAGCCAATGGTCTGCATGAGTTTGCGCACAAAGGTCTTGTCACGACCCCGCTTGATCATTCGATCCGCAATACCCCCGGCCACATTGAGCGACACAAAGGATGCCAGGTGCGGAATCATGGTCAGCCAGCCGACTGAGGCATAGTCCACACCAAGCCCTTTATTAATGAACGTCGGCATCCACGACAGCAGGACGTATAACGACCAGTTGTTGCAAAAGTGGGCGATGATGATGGCCCACACAGACTTGTTGGACAGCAGCAGCTTCCACGGCGCTGGTTCCTGTGCTGTACCCGACGCAGTACCGGCGGCGATGATCTTGAGTTCTGCTGCTGAAATACCAGGTTGCTCCGCCGGGTTTGAAGCGACCATTTTGTGCCAGATCACCCACCAGACGACACCGACCGCAGCGAATAAGTAGAAGACCCACTCCCAACCGAGCGCGCTGGCGATGATGGGGGTGACGATCAGGGCGAAGACGGTACCAGCCGGTATTCCGCTGTTCGCCATGGCCACGGCGCGTGATCGCTCGGCATCCGGGACCCATCGGCCATACAGGCTGTAGATCGAAGGGAAGGTCACCGCCTCTCCCATACCCATACCGATTCGCGCCAGGATCAGTATCACGAGCCCGGCCATTGCCGCAGGCGGTGTCAGAAACGTGAACAGCGACCACAAGAGCACACCAAGACCGAGCACGATCTTCCCGCCAAACCGGTCCGCCAGACGTCCGCCGGCGATCTGCATGACAAGATAGCCGACGAAAAACGATGACATGACCAGACTCTGGGTTTTGAGATCCCAGTTGAGATGCTCGGCCATGGGGATGATCGCAACCGAGATGCTGACGCGATCGATATAGCAGATGAATACGGCAAAAAAGGACAACAACACCAGCCGGTGCCGATGTGAAAAGGTCATGGTCTCTCCTCCCCGTCAGTAATCGAAAGCCCGCACAGGCCGTCGAACGTCTCTCCCCAACGATAGACGTTACCACGTTCCCCGAAACACCAGCGGGTTCAGGACACCCCGCATCTACAGGCCGATTCGCAGTCCACCCGGATTCGCCGGCAGATCAACAAATCGATCGGCTTGGCGTTGCGCCGCATAAGCCTGCACGATTGGCGCGAGGTCATCTGGCGATGCGCCATGCAGAATCACACCATCACAACCCAGATCGAACTGACGATTGATCGCTGCCACACACTGCGACGGCTGCCCCTGCGCCGCCGAAACAAGCCAGCTGGCCGGGATCAGTTCGGCGATCTGTTCAAGCTGGGCGGTTGTTGCGATCTGATCGATGGCACCGGGAAATGTTGCCACCAGCTTGTCAGCCCGAAACCGCTTGAGCACAGCGGGATCCCACTGATTCGTCCGCACCATGAGGTCACCGTACGCCTGCAGGTAAGTCGCCATTCGACCAACCGTCTTTTTCAGGCGAACCGCTTCTGGCAGATGATCCCCAATCGTCGCAAAACACGACCAGACACGCACCGAAGCGGGATCGCGACCAGCGGCTCTCGCAGCATCCTTGACAGCCTTGACGCAGCCAGCAGTGGTCTCATCGGTGAAAAAGGTATGCAGCACCACGGCGTCGCAGAACTTGCCCCCAAACGTCAGCGAATTAGGACCAAACGCAGTAAAAGTGATGGGGATGTGTTCGCGAAAAGCCGGATCAAGCCTGAGCACCGGGAATTTTCCAAGGCTGCTTTCGTGACCCTGGACTGTCTCGCCGTTCCAGAGCCGTCGCATGAGTTGGACGAAGTCCTCAAGGTCTCTTGTCTTCACATGGGCCAGACCCATCGCATCAAACATCCGGTCAATGCCGCGACCCAGACCAAGCGAGAACCGACCACCCGTGAGAAAGTGCATGGTGGTGGCGTAAGCAGCAGTCACCAGCGGATGCCGGGTGTTGTGATTGGTTGCTGCCGTCGCAATGCCAATACGTTCTGAAACCGCGCCGGCTGCACCGGACAACGTCGCTGCTTCCTTGATATTGAATCGTTCAGAGATAAAACACGCGCCTATACCCTGTCGCTCTGCGCTTTCGACTTCTCCGATCAGATCACGAGGCGAACGTGGTGCCCCGGCCAGCGTGTAAAAACCGAGTTCGTTCATGCCACCAGCCATTTTATTCATATCACCTCGCTCAGATTTGTCACATTGCGTGTTTGACGACATCACCGAAAATAATGCCCGCAGCGCTTCTCGCTACGGCCGGAATGTGTCTGTTATCGTATCAGCGTGAGCATGTTCAGCACGGCGAGATTCAACGTCGCTGCTTACCAATCAAAGGGGGGAGCCATGAAGGTTGTAGAAGCCATTGCCAAGGCGATGAAAGCCGAAGGTGTCGAGATCCTGTTCGCCTACCCGGTCAATCCTCTGATCGAAGCCGCTGCTGCCGAGGACATCCGCACCGTTATCGTTCGGCAGGAGCGCGTCGGGTTGCATATGGCCGATGCGTGGTCACGTCTTTCCTCCGGCAAGTCCATCGGCGTGTTCTGCATGCAGCACGGTCCCGGTGCCGAGAATGCCTTCGGAGCGGTCGCGCAGGCTTATGGTGAGTCCGTTCCCGTGCTGGTGATTCCGGCGGGCTACCCACGACGCCTTGCGCACTACTATCCAAATTTCAATTCCGTCGAGAACATGCGGCAGGTCACCAAATGGGCAGAGCCCATGACCATGGGTCGCGCCGCGCCCGAAGTCTTGCGGCGGATCTTCTTCCAGCTTCGCAATGGTCGGCCCGGACCCGTGCTGCTGGAGGTACCACTCGACGTATTCAACGAAGATGTGCCTGACGACTTTGTGCACACGCCCAGTTTTGCAACGCGCAGCGCGCCGGACCCGGCCGACATCGACCGAGCTGCGAAGCTGCTGGCAGCGGCAGAACATCCAGTCATCTATGCGGGCCAAGGTGTGCATTACGCCAAAGCCTGGCCAGAGCTGCGCGCATTGGCCGAGACCTGGAACATTCCAGTCACCACCAGCATTGAAGGCAAGAGCGCCTTTCCGGAAGATCATCCGCTGTCGCTGGGCTCAGGAGGGCGCGCCAATCCGCGCCCGGTCATAGAGTTTCTCAAAGATGCCGACGTCATCCTGGGCATCGGCTGCAGTTTTGCGCTCACCGGCTTCGGTGTCCAGATGCCGAAAGGCAAGACGATCATTCACGCGACTCTGGATTCCATGGACCTGGGCAAGGATGTACCTGTTCAGCATGCCTTGATTGGTGACGCACAACTGACGCTGGACGCATTGTTGAAGGCGATGGCATCGTGTGACGCAGGCCCAGCACGACGACGGGCCAGCGTGCCGGATCGGATTCGCTCACTTCGAGCTCAGTGGCGCGCTGAGTGGCATGCCAAGCTTAACCACAATGAAGCACCGATCAACGCCTACCGGGTCATCAATGAGCTCGACAAGCTGGTCGACAAGAGTAACGTCATCATTACGCATGACGCCGGCAGCCCACGGGATCAGCTGACCCCGTTCTGGACCGCAACCACGCCCCTTTCCTATATTGGTTGGGGTAAAACCACCCAGCTTGGATATGGTTTGGGGCTTGCCATGGGTGCCAAACTCGCTCAGCCGCAAAAACTCTGCATTAACATCTGGGGTGACGCGGCAATCGGCTTCACCGGCATGGACTTCGAAACCGCCGTACGCGAACGCATTCCGATTCTGTCGATCCTCTTCAACAACTTCTCCATGGCGATCGAGCTGCCGATCATGCAGATCTCGACAGAAAAATATCGCTCGACCGACATCTCCGGTAACTACGCGGATATGGCGAAGGCGTTTGGTGGTTACGGCGAGCGGATTACCGATCCTAATGACATCGTTGCTGCTCTCAAGCGTGGTATTGCCGCCACCGAAGCTGGCCGCCCGGTATTGCTTGAGTTCATCACTTCGCAGGAGATCGATATTTCGAAGGGCTGAGTGGCTGCCTTTACTGCCATTAACCTTGATTCGACAATAATCGGTACCGTTTCCGACGCACAACGCGTCTGACGCAGGGGGGAGGCGTCGGGCGGCCCTCCCCGTTGTAGATCCTATGGCGGCTGCTTATTTCCGACGCTTCTCTAAAATCGTTTAACCAAAAGACAAACTTGGAGGAGCGAGATGGAACAAGCAGTCGTAGTTGAAGGGTCCGAAGTTGCGAAACAGTTGTACATGGCGATGGAATTGTCGAGTCGGACGTGGAAGCTTGGGTTTTCGACCGGCGGAGGAAAGTTACGGATCAGGGATGTTGGGGCTGGTCAGTTAGGGGAAGTGCTGAAGGAGATGGCGGTTTCGAAGGAGAAGCTGCGTGTTGGTCCTGACACGAAGGTGATTGCGTGTTTTGAAGCAGGGCGAGACAGGCACTGGCTGTATCGGTAGCTGGTATCGGAAGGCGTGGAAGCTCTGGAGATTGATTCATCGAGCATCGAGAAGGCACGTCGCGGTCGAGGGGTGACAAGCCGGTGACAACGGCTGAAGATGTGTTATGTCCGATGCGCAGCATCGGACATGCAACCAATGAGAAGAGGAAGACGAAGCTGAAAAATTAACGACTAGAGAGTGTTGACATGGTTCGCCTCATAGAAGGAGCGGTCTCCCGACCGCGATACCGAGTGGAAAATCGCGATCAGGAGATCGCTCCCACAGGCATCGGCATCGAGAGTGTGATCGGGTCGGGGTAACGGGATTGCGCCCGTCACCCCTCCCACACCACCGGACATGCGGACCCGCATCCGGCGGTTGGACTCATCGAAAACAAACT
>JAYSTS010000014.1:0-3558 GCA_043719475.1 Gammaproteobacteria bacterium
GCATTGACATGGTCGTTATTCCATTGGTTCAGGGACACCAGATACGTCGGCCTGCTGCCCCCTGTTACCAGCTCGCGATAATAAATTTCGCGCCAGAACTGCGTCGACTGCAGCTCGCGCCGCCCATGTTCTATCTCCCGGCTCTTCCGAATTGTTCAGACGATGAGTCACCTCGATAAGCGGGACGGGAATGACCAGTACCGCAAACAGCCCTTCTGGATTAAGGTCGTATGACCGCTTCCGGGAGTCTGGCCGTGACCACTATTCCAGCCAAAGCACCATCCAATACGCAGGGACTACGTTTCGACGGCATCAACTATCCGCCGTTCGGTTCGTGGGTCATGGAGACAATAAGATGATGCTCCGGTTGTTTTTGTTGGGCCTCCTGCTGGGTATGGCCGCAACGGCATCAGCACGCGAAGCAGTGAGCTGTCCAGAAGGTCTGATTCCCCCCGACAAAGTCGGTGAGTTCAGGCAGCTACGCGAAAAGTACTTCGCGGCGTGCCTTGATTGCACGGACAGCCAGTGTGAATTCAAGGAATTTACGGCCGAAGAATCCATGTTTGCGCGACAGTGTCCGGTTCTCTTCTGTACCCCGGTCAAGATCAATCGTGCGGCGTTGTTGCCGGAAGATGCGTGGGAGGAAGGTACTTTCCACTTCACCTATCGAATCCATACATCAGGGCGAATGCAGGACATCATCGTCACCTCCATCGAAGGAGAGATGCCGGAAAAAAAGGTGAAAGAACTCCTGCGTAACACTTACAAGCCTCGCCGATTTGAACCTGTGGAGATTGGTGGCAAGCGGTACACAATCGGCAACCTGCGGGGGTCACTCCGTTACAACATCCGCCCCTAAGCCGAATTTGAGTGAGCACAGTCGGTTGCTCGAAGTGATCTGCAATCGGTGAAGTGGTCTTTGTATTCATCCATGGTGCGATTTTTTTTGGTATCGCGGTCGGGAGACCGCTCCCACAACTCCTCTTTTCGGCCTTGCCAGCATCGCGGTCTGGAGACCGCGCAGGAGAACCACACTCCCTAATCGAGCTTGCCCGTTTAATCGACGATGGCCAGTCGATACACCCGAGCCGCAGTACCACTGAAGATCGCCGTTTTCTCGGACGTGCTCAATCCTGCCCGTGCGGTTATACGCTTGAACGTGTTCCACAACGTTCTATACGACACACACTCCTTATCCACCGGGAAATTGCTTTCGAACATGCAGCGATCGGGGCCAAATGCTTTGATCACATGGTGATAGTACGGATACAGCAGCTCACACAGTTCCTCCGAACCGATGGGGGTTTTGCGTTGATGCATGTGGAAGGGTGGTTCCCATGCGCCGACACGTTGTTGACCTCCACCCACCTTCATCACCGCGTTGGGTGCTGCAGCGATGGCGTCGATGTTTTGTCGCCACTGCACAAACGCTGCCGAATCGGCAGCAGGGTCTACCCTGCCTCCCAGATGGTTGACGATGATCTTCACATCCGGGCAGGCCTTCGCGAGCTTTGCGAGTGTCGGTAATCGCGCGTGGTCCGGTGAGTAGTTATCGAAGGAGAGGTTATAGCGGCCAAGCAACCTGTAACCCTCCATGAACTGCGCATTGAGATCACTGGGATAAACACTGCGAATGCCGCGAAAGTTGGGTGAGGCCGCCATATGTGCCTTGAGCACACCATCCACTGCTTGACCAAGGCGCAGGTCTGCAGCGCCGAAGATGCCCGTGCACAATCGTGTTGGGCCGTAGATTCCCGATCGACTCATCGCCGCAATGCCGTGAACAAATTCGGTTTCTCCGACGCAGCGCTCGGCTTCCGGACCATCGGCCCGATAAAACGCACCACATTGAGCAAACACCGTCTGCACGACGTTGTGGCCGGCTTGAGTGATTTCCTGCGAGATCTCCTCGCACAAGTAAACCTTCTCCTCGAAACTCAGGTAAGGCTCGGTGGTGGCTGTGCGCAAATCCCAGAGGTGATGATGCGGGTCGATGATCGGCAGATCCGGTTCCAGAACGGCTTCCGGCGTTTCCTGAGCCAGCCAGGAGGAGAGACGTTGGTTTGCCGAATGGCTCATGGTGTTCGCCTGTCAGAAGATGTGGGCATGATTATTACGCGGTCAGGAATATCTACCAATCGCTATCAACTGCTGTCATGTAGAATTCTTTTAACGTGCAAGGATCCTCTGGCCGAGCGAGATGGGCCAAGCGAAAAGTTCGCTACCACTGCGGATAAAGCACCACATCGATCCGACGATTTTTCTGCCGTCCTTCCGGTGATTCGTTACTGGAAATCGGTTGGGTCTCGCCATAGCCCACTGCAGTCAGTAGTTCTTTCGCAATACCGCCACCACTGAGTAGATAGCGCATCACGGCATCCGCACGTGCCTTGGACAGGTCCAGGTTGGCCGCATCCGCTCCGTGTGAGTCGGTATGCCCTTCCACGATGATGGGTGCATCGGGAAATTCGGCGAGCGCTTTACGGACCTTGCCAAGCAGAGCATGGTGGCGGCCCTCCAGAACGGATTGACCGCTACCAAAAATCACACCCACCATGCGCAGCACCAGCCGATCCTGGACCCGTAGAACCTGTGCTTCAGCAGGCTTGAACAGGCTTTCTACCAAACGTACCTTTTCCTTCAGCCTCCCTTGTCGCTCAAGCTCCGCCTGCAACCGTGCACGTGCTTGTGACTGACCACCGAGATCATTCTGCAATGTTTCGATTTCCTGCTGCAGCGCAATGGCGTAACGCTGTTGTTCTGCCACTTGCTCCTCGAGCCTTGACCGACTCAGGAGGAGATCGGCAACGGCATTAGCGAGCACAGTGCCCGCCTCTCCCGGTCCGCGATCAAAATAAACAGTCTGATCGATCAGGTCACCCAGATTGGCAATTTCCTTTTCCCAAGTGGCGACAAAGTCCTCCAGGGTGATGTCACCACGATCAATCTGTTTGGCTGACTGAGCGATGTACTGCGCCCGCAAAGCATTGTGTGTCGCAAGGGTTGCATTGTCGCGCGGCTGATCGGTGTCATAACGATCCTGAGCCAGCGTGGTGCGCGCCTGCAGCAGGAGTGCCTCGGCTTCTGCAAACCCTTTGGGTGCATCACGAGACGCCCTCAGATCCTGCGCAACAGCGATTTGCCGTTGTGCCTCTGCAAACAGTGTGGTTTCGATCGCGCCGAGTTCCGCCTGACGGAAGTACTGAACCGCTTTCTCCCGATACTTCGTGATGTCAGCATCACGATTGCGTTCCAGCCGTGTGGTTGCCGCCCGCAGCTCCGCCTCGCCATCCATCCAGTGATCATTGTCAACCGACTTGGCGCCGGCTGATTCTGCATCACGTCTTGCTGCGATCACGTCCGTCAGCAGTTCGCGTGCGCGCAGACTGGCCTCCTCCACTTGCGCAAAACCGTTGCTCGATTGCGCGAGCAGTTCACGGATCCGTTCACGCTTGCCACCGTCTTCGGCAACTTCCTCTGCCTTGCGAAAAGCATCCATGCTGCGACGAAAAAGATTGGGTGACAGCAGTTCACCCTGTGCATCGACGGCGCGAATGC
>JAYSTS010000131.1:0-17757 GCA_043719475.1 Gammaproteobacteria bacterium
CTCCTGTTCGGAACCACTACACCGAAATCCCCTCAGCCCTTGGCAGATGTACCTGAGTTATTGTCGAATTGAGGTTGGCAGTCAGGGTTGCTGCTGCAAGATCGTTTGTGAGCTTCGTTGTTTTCTCAGGTGAGCATCGGATGGTCGGATCATAAAAACTGTCGAACGCGAATCAATAAATGCCGTCTCGTTGGCCGATTGCGATCTGAATCTGCGAGGTTGCGAGACTTAGCCCTCCGACCCTGCCGACCTGACTTGCGTTCTTCCATGCCATCGTGTGAGTGCTTTTTCCAGACGTAGTCAGCGTAGCTATCGATGTCGGCGACCTTCAGTGCCTCTATCGAAACAAAGCAATAGTCTTCAACGGATTTCAAGTAAGCAGATCTAACCTCAAAGTCTCAGCATAAGTCTTGCTCCCAGGACGTCTACCGTTTCATCGCGGTGGCGTACGCCGTTGGTTGTCTCGATCCTGGACCAGTTCAACTTCCATTCCCAGTCGTGTCCGATCCAGCCGCCCACGCCGAGGCTGCGTTCACGCTGCTCACCTCCAGATAACCTCCCTTCGTCCAGGTCGATTTCACCGAGTCTGAATGACAGTTCAAGTCCGTGCTGTCCGGTTGCGAGTGGCGAAGGATAGTGATGACCGCGATTCTCGCGGTATCGGTAATTCAGGTTACCGACCAGTATGCTGCCGAGCAGGTATGTTCCACTGTACTCACCGATTCCGGTTAGGGTCTCGAATCGACTGCGAGTATGTTCTGCCTGCACGTGAAATCTGGTGTGTGCCATTGACCATTCAGCTCCCCAGGATCGTAGAAGGTCAGTGCTGGCAACGTCGCCTGTATCGACCAGTCGTCGCTCGGCCAATCGGGAAAAGGGTCGAGCGCGCAGCCGCAGGCTGGCGCCTTGCGAAAGCTCCAGAAGCTCTACTGATGCACCAAGATGGTGTTCGTATTCCCCGATTTGCCAGAGTCGTGTGCCACGTAGAGAGACACTGGTTCCCTCGGCTGATCGAACATCATCGCCGCCCAGAGCCGTTGAGGTGACCCCGCCTGCGATACTCCATGAATCATTCCAGCGCCAGTAGGTCAATCCGCTTCGGGTTCCGGGCCCGAGCGCCTGCAGTGCAGATTTTTCCATGAACGGCTGTGGGCTCGATCCAGCGATGTTCTCCATCGAAAAAGGCACGGATTGCTCGCCGACGATCCAGCTTTCGTATTCGGATGCGCGAAGCTCGAGCGTGACATTTTTCCAACCGGCAGAAGTTCCCTGACCGTAGTCGGCACGAAATCGATACTTGCCGTGGCGGACGCCCAGACGCGCGTCGGCACGCCGAAATTCGGTCGCGTCATCAAGGTCAGTTTGGTCCTCGGCGAAATTGACCGCGTCCAGAGCGATTCGAGCGCCTACTCGTACGTCGAACCGATTGCTGTAATCCCTATCGTGATCCGGTTGTATTGACGATCCGGCTCGGCCGGTCTCAGGAAATATGGAACACAACAGAACCGGCAGAATCAGGAACTTGAGATTCATGATCCGGTGCGAGCAGGAAATCCCGTCAGGCTCCTAAGCGAGGTATCACGGGTTGACGGAGCATCGAGCCGTGGCCTGCGCCGGCCCCGATGACCTGGTGATGAGAACGCAGGCGTTGACGTCGATACGGACGGACACGACTGGCTCTTCATGCGGACGGTGCTCCTGTCAGGAAGCAAAATACCCGTTCGACAAGATTTCCCTTGAGCACAGCGGTGCGAAAGTCATGACCGGTTTCCGGAATGATGTTTAGCAGGTGCTGATCCGAGAGGCCTAAAGGATCCGCCAGTGATTGAAGATGCTGATGCCACCAATGTGCTCTCAGGAAGCGGTTGGTGCCCTGAACACAGTTCAGCTCTGGTCGTTGCCGCAACGACCGTTCCAGTTTTCTGTCTAGTTCACCGATCAGGGTCAGAGTTGGTATTGCGAGAAACGACTCCATCCTGACGTCCCCGCATTGCAACCAGGGCGTTCCGCCGAGGCCGTAGGGATATCGACGATTGAAGTCCAGCGCGGTGTACCAACCTGCAGACACCGCGATCAGCTTTTGCACATGATTTGAGCGAGTAATTGAAAAACGATGTGCGAACTGTGAGCCCCCAGAAAAGCCAAAAAGGCAGACCGGCGTTTCAAGTGTGCCGGGCAATAGCCTGTCAAAGTCCTGCAACATCGCAAGAAAGGCGAGATCAGCGCGATCTCTGCCATTTTTCCCGAGCCGTTGATAGTTCGGGAAGTTGAGTTTGGAGAAGTGTGGTGCGAGGAGGGTGAAACCGTGCTGCTCTGCGGCCTCGGCGAACCAGGTGAGCATCAACCGACTTTGCCGGGATATGCCGTGCACAACCACGAGTATCTTGGCAGGGTCTGGTCGCGTCGGCAGCCGGGAGAGATAGTAGAAGCCTGGAATGGAAGCCAACTGGTGACGTCGCACCGGAAGCGTGTTTGCGTTGGTCGGTTCATTTTCGATCATGCTGCGACCCCTGGGCCCTTCACGTGTCGCTGAATCACGGTATCGCCTTCAATCTCCCACTCAATGGTTGCGAGTGCACGAAGTTCAGCTCGAGAACTCGCGTAAAAAATGCTGCCGTTGTACGAGACCAGGAGTTCCTTTAACCCCCGTGTTCCATCGACATCCATCGAACGGTCTATCTCGTCGAGCAGCAGTACGCTTGGTGCGGGAAGTAACGCTCGTGCAAGCAGAATTCGCGCCTTTTCGCCGCTCGAAGTCGAGCGACGGCCTCGACCCAGGCGAGTGGCGAGCCCGTCGGGAAACGTTGACAACAACAGTGACAGCCCGGACTGCCGGCATGCCATGTCCACGCGTTCGACTCCTGCGCCAGGCAAGCTGAAACGGATATTCTTTTCGATTGAACCGTCAACCAGCCGATCGTCATCCGCAGCGATGGCTATATATTTGCATCGTATTTCGTCTGGTATGGATCGGGTTTCGACACCATCCAGGCATACCGTTGACGTCTCTTGAGTGCCGTCCAGCAACCCTGCGACAGCCCTCAGCAAAAGGGATTTGCCACTGCCGTTTTTCCCGGAAATGTGAACTCGTGCGCCCGGACCAACAGTGAGATCCGGCATTTCCAGTCGACCACACAAACGCCCAGCGTTGATCCGGATCACACCAGGACCATCAGGGACTGATTCAACTGAATCCGTTGATTCCAACTCGGGTTTGAACAACTTTGCCAGTCGTGTCTTGGCGACTTCCCGCGCATGCCAGTATTCAAACACGCGGCCGAGATCGCGTACCGGTCCTGCGATCAGTGCGACCAGGGCCAAAGCGGCCATGATTTCGGCCGCCGAGGCGGGATTGGTGGCAACTCCCGCTGTGATCACGACAATCAAACCAACAAGACACAAACGGTGTGTCAACTCAGCAGCAGCCCGGAGTGCGCCCTCCCAGTAGGCGCGTATTTCCTGTTGCCGACCGAGTTCGTCGCTTTCCACCTGCGCCCTTGACTGCTCTTTCACCAACCTGCCACTGCTCATGATTGCTGGTAGTTGGATCAAGGTGTCTGCGATCCTGTTGGCGACCCGCGATCTTCGGGTTCGAGTCGCCTGTATGGCGGATTTGAGTTGCAAGCCGATAACCGCTGCAGTGATCACGCCTGCGGTCAGGATTGCGAAAACGGTAATCGCCAGTATGGGAGCCAGCCAGGCGAGCGAGACGAGAATGCCGCCGAGAAAAAAAGCAGCACTGATTCCACGGGCGAGGCCGAGCGAGATCCACTGCCGAAAAGCCGTCAGATCGCTCGAAAAACGAACCAGCTGGACACCGAGCGCGCGACCGGCTCTGGCGCCAGTGGCGACGTCGAACAGGCGCATGCGCAGTCTGTGAACGTAAGCGACTGCGAGCCGTTCGCCCGCAAATCGTTCCCGCCAGCGCGCCAGCGCAGCCAATACCGACAGCAGGGCGAGAGTGGAGAGTGTCCACCAGACGTCCGCCCCTTCAACACTCGGGTGCTCCCTGAACATTTGCCGCAGTAGTAGTGCCGTGGCGATCAGGCAGCCACTCTGGGTGAGGCCGAGTGCCAAAAGTTCAGCCCAACTTCCCAGATTGCCGCGCCGGATGACCGCTTCGAAGGGCTCGTACTTCATGGCAGCCAACGGATGACTTCTGGCGATTCAAGATCTTGACGGGTCAGTACCTTGAGTTGGGTCGCTGCTTCGGCTTCAGCAGCAGCTAGTCGCGATGCCGACAACACACCGCTCAGTGCGGCGACTGAAATGTCGCTGCGTCGCAACATCTCCACCCCTGCATACGCACCTAATGCCTCTCCAGCAGCGAAAATCAGACGGTCGGTCCTGCTGCGCAGCGTTTCTGTGCGCAACAGATCGAGTGTTTCGTCAAACAACAAACCGTCGGCGACTTCGACGACGATCACATCAATGTCGGAGCGCGACTTCGCATAGTCGATTAGTGTTCTGCAACAGGACTCGATTTTATCTGCACCGATTTTGTACGTCGAAGGGTAACCGGCGTCGGTGAAATCCAGAGCAAGGTGTGCACCTGCATCACTATAGGACCACATGTCGTTTCCTGCCCCGGTACCAGTCACCTTGAGCGCTGCGACTTTCTTGCCAGCAAGGCTCAGGCCACGGACGATTGCGGATACCGTCGTCGTCTTGCCCGAGTTCATCGAAGTGCCGGCAACCACGATGACCGGTTTGTGCGGCGCTGTGGCGGTCCGATCGAAGGCACTGATGCCTGGGTAATCGCGAAGATTCATGATCTTGCCGTTGTGCGATAACAAGTATCCCAGAGGTGAGATTCGTGTTGCTGCTCCAACCAGCGTGCTTTGGGAAATGGCCTGGGCAGCAATACCTCCGCTCGCAACAAGGTGACAGGGTCCAAGATCCTTGGGGATGAGTGCTTCGTACTGGTCGGGTGCGTAGCGATTGGCGTAGGCGACAACAACATAGTCGCCAGGAAACAGTTGGGAGCGCCTTCCGTTCGCGAGTTGCAGGCGGTTTTGGTGCAGTACGCGATCGACCTGGGCGACGATCAGATCGCCAATTCCCGGTTGGTGCGCGAAACGAGTGCCGACTGCTGCGACATCGTCTTGTCCAACATTTCGGGTGACGAAGCTCCACTTCGCACCCGCAGGCAACCTTTCGAAGTCCATTGATTCA
The DNA here is from genome assembly GCA_043719475.1 of Gammaproteobacteria bacterium. Classification (GTDB taxonomy): domain Bacteria; phylum Pseudomonadota; class Gammaproteobacteria; order Pseudomonadales; family Azotimanducaceae; genus SYFY01. The sequence goes on from JAYSTS010000131.1 coordinate 5,176, forward strand.
TCCAGGTTGGCGGTTGTGCAAACTGGCAGGACTGGTCCAAGGGCAAGTTCCCGGGTGATCGAGTAGCCGACGGTATTTTTTTCGGTGCTGGTTAACATCGATGTATCTCCGATGATTCGTTCTTAGTGGTTTTCATATTTGGGAATGTATTCCCAAAATACAAATGGGAAAATAATCCCATATTAGAAACTTTGCAATGGGAAAATATTCCCATATGTACATCTTTGGTTCATACTGCGCGCATAGATTCACTCAAGGGCAGTACAACGTGGCTCCCACCGAGCGATTGATCCTAGGCACGGCCGGGGTCTCTCCATGTAATAGTGGAGATAGTTGTGGTTGTTGACCTGCAGGTAAAAATCCTGCGGGCTGCCCAGCGTGTATTGACGCCGATTGCACGCATTCTTTTACGAAACGGCTTGTCGGCGCTGGCGTTTCAGGAACTTGCTCGCAAGGTGTTTGTCGAAGTGGCCAACGAAGAGTTCGGGATTGAAGGAAGACCGCAGACGGTTTCGCGTATCGCCGTGCTGACCGGGCTGAGCCGAAAGGAGGTGGCGAGGCTGCTGGAAGCCGACCCGGCAGACGAATCAGATGTCTTGTTCCGCAACCGTGCTGCCCAGTTGATTTCCGCGTGGGTCATCGACCCTGAATTTCAGGACGAAAAAGGAGACCCGCTTGAACTCCCGTTGGAAGGGACGGGGCCTTCTTTTGGGGGGCTTGTCAAGAAATTGAGTGGCGACATGCAGGTGAGAACTATTGCCGAAGAACTGATTCGAAATGGCGCGCTCATTGAAACGGATGGCAGGTTCAGACTATCGCGCCGTGGTTATGTACCACTTGATGATCCGTCCATGATGATCGACATGCTCGGTACGGACACCGCTGAGCTCATCGAGACCATCGACCATAATCTCCAGGCTCGCGGCGACAAGCATCTCCAGGCGAAGGTACTCGCGGGAAACCTGCCGGAAGCGCACCTTGCCGAGTTCCTGGAGTATTCAAAACGTCTGTCCAGAAATCTGCTCGAAGAGCTGGCTCGCTGGTTAACGCAGCGCGATCTCGGCGAAGACTTCACCGGTGAAGATCGTCGATTTTCTGCCGGTCTTGGTGTCTACCACATTACCCGTGTTGTTCGTGATCGAACGAGATTGCCGATGCGACACGCAAAATCTGTCCTTAAACGGACCACGAAGGAGAATTAAGCGATGAATACGCATTTTGTACAGGGCTTGATACTGGCCTTCTCAGTTGCCTGGTTTAGTTTCTATACGCCATTGAATTTCAACGGGTTTGGCAGCTCCGGGTATGGATTCGGAGTGGGGGTCAGTGGCAGTGGCCTTAGGGTCGGTGTCAGCGGCACTGGTCTGAGCGTAGGTGTCAGCGGTACTGGATTGAATGTGGGAATCAGCGGAAGCGGGCTCTCGCTCGGCTCCATTCAGTGGTTCAGCTCTGTGGTTGTAAACGACCGGGTCATGGACACCTCGCAGGCCCAATTTCTGATCTCCGGAAGTTTTGGAACGCAGTCGGATCTTCGCCATGGTCAGCAAGTGGCCGTGCTTGGTGATCTGGAACAAAAAAGGGCTGACCTGGTCATCTATTACCCCGACGTGCTTGGACCTGTGGCGACTATAAATGCGGTTGACGCAAGATTGCGCCAGGGTCGGATCACGGTACTTGGACGTGAAATTCAACTCACCGCTGCAACGGTATATGAAGGGATAACACTCGAATCGTTGGGCCAGGGCGATATTCTAGAAATCAGTGGACTTGCGGCCGCAGATGGGCGCCTCGTAGCTACCTATGTGGGTCGTAGAACAGTCCCTGAAATCTGGTTGATTTCCGGCGTTGTTTCTTCAGCTACCGCCACCAGGTTTAACCTTTCGAACCTCGCTGTTGAATCGGGACCACAAACCCTGACGGATGGATTGAGCCCGATTATGGATGGCGATACCGTATCCGTCAGCATCGACCCAAGCATCACCGACGAGTCATCCATGACGATCACTGCGTTGGCTGTTCGACGTGTGGAATCCGTAGCGCTCACGGACCGGGCTGAAGTCGAAGTCGAAGGTCTGGTTGAAAGCAACATGGTCGGCAATCAGTTCATTATTCAAGGTCGACGCACCCAGGTTGCTCCCGATACAACCATATTGAACGGAGCCACCGATGACCTGATTACGGGTGCACGGGTAGTTGTCACCGGGGTGGTGGATGCTAACGGTGTGCTGCAGGCGTCTTCAATCGTCCACGAGCCGCTGGGGACGCTGTTGATTGCGGGGCCGATTTCAGAATTGGACGCAAGCAGGCGCATGGTAACTGTTCTGGGAACCTCGTTCAGCGTCAGGGACACAACGACCTTCGACGATGCATCCGGATTCGCGGATTTGAATACGGGCGATCTGGTCAACGTTCAAGGTCACGTGGATGGGTTGAGTTACGTCGTGTCGGGACTCGAAATCGAAGACGATGAGAGTTCACCCGCCGTGCGTGGACCGATTACGTCGATTGACCGCGCCAATCTGAAAGTCAGTGTCATGAACACGGAAGTCAGTTTCAATTCTGAGCAGACGCAGATCGGAGTAGGTGATGATCGTGAACTTACGGTCGACGAGTTCTTCGACACCATTCGTCCTGGTAATTTCATTGAGGCGAAGTGGGGTCAAGGGGCTGCCCCAGATGCTGCCGTTGTGGAAGTGAGTATCGAAGAGTCATAGCTGCCGAGAGGACCATCTGTCACCCGTCTGCTCGGTCTCCACGGGAGATCGAGCGGAGCGGGAACGGGTGACTGCATCAGACGTTCAAGCTGGTCCGCGTATCGATCATTCGAGCCCGGTGAAGGAACCTCGACTAAAGAAGAAATAGAAGTCCCGATCCTGACTCAAGGGCACCGATGGCTGAAAGATGTCTCAGGGGATCGATCCGTCAGCTAAGCAAACGCGGCCTTCCGAGATTTGCTTGCGGTCAACCGCCTGCATCTGTATTGATTATTTGTCGTTCCATCCACAACACATTCCAGAAACGTCCGAATTTGTTGCCAACCTCACGATAGATGCCCACATGGTGGAAGCCGAACTCCGTGTGCAGGGCAAGCGATGCGTCATTCGGCAGTGTGATACCGGCATATGCTCGGTGGACACCTGTTCCGGCCAATGCGCTGAAGAGGCTCGTGTAAAGGGTTCGGGCGATGCCATGTCGGTGGGCTGTGTTATCAACGTAGATGCTGACCTCCACGGACGTTCGATAGGCAGCCTTCGATTTGAATTCTCCAGAGCATCCATATCCAAGCACAACACCATTTTCTTCAGCGACGAGGCACTGCCAACGTTCCCCGTCAAACTTCTCGAACCAGGGCGCGCGCGTTTCGACCGAGTAAGGTTCGATATCAAACGTGCACGGACTTGTGACGATATAGTGGTTGTACAGGGCGGTCATGGCCGGCAGGTCCTGCCACTGCGCTGGGCGGATATTCATGGGTCATTCTCTCTGATGACAGGTCGCCCGAGCATCTGGACTCCTGAGTGGATCAGTGGACTCGGTTGAGTCAGCACGCGAAGGCGCCATGATAACGCAAGCCTGATAACGCAAGCCTTTCAGCGGAACCCTTTCGGCGTGGTTGGCGAGTTGTTACCCTGCGTCATATGTCTGAATTTGATGCCATCCGGCACTACCGCGATGAGGAGGTTCCTGCGGTCGTTGCGCGGCTCCAGGACGATCCTTCGCTGCTGCGTGCGCTGGCGGCGGTCCGTCTGGCGTGGCTTGAGCGGCGCAGTCCGTGGCTTGCGATGCAGGTCGCGCGCATCGGTATCCGTCGTCGCTTGGAACAAGTGCATACCATTGCAGATATACAGGCACAGGCCGCCCGCCTGCTCACTCGTCTTGAACGCGAAACCATGAGTGGCTTTACGGTGTCGGGCATCGAATCACTTGAGCGCGGTGTGCCGTACCTCTTCATCGCCAATCACCGAGACATTGTGCTCGATTCGGCGCTGCTCAACTGGGCGCTGCATCGGGCGGGGCATGCAACCAGCCTCACTGCAGTGGGCGATAACCTGGTGGCGACGCCCTGGGTTGGTGATCTCATGCGGCTCAACAAGTCATTTGTGGTGCCACGCTCCATCACGTCGCCCAAGGCCGCCTTCAAGGCTTACTCGGTGACCTCGGCCTTTATTCGACAGTCACTGGAAGCCGGTAATTCCGTCTGGATCGCGCAGCGGCAGGGCCGTGCCAAAGACGGTAATGACCACACCGATCCTGCGATCCTCAAGATGCTCACCATTGCGTATCGCAAAGACGGTGAAAGTCTCACCCATTGGCTGGCACAGGTCCGTCTGTTGCCGGTGACGATTACCTATGAGCTTGATCCCTGCGATTTGATGAAGGCGCATGAACTAAGCAGTAGAGCTTCGACCGGGAACTACGAGAAGGCCAGGGATGAAGACCTGCAAAGTATCGCGCTTGGTTTGACGGGCTTTAAGGGTCGTGTCCATCTGCATTTCGGCGAGCGTGTGATCGGCGCCTATGACGAAGTAGAAGATCTGGCAAAGGTTGTTGACGCAGCCATTGCTCGCGCTACCCACCTTTTCCCCATACATCGGCAAGCGGCAGTCCAGTTGGGCGATACGGTCGATGAGTCGATCGTGCTACCTGCGGCAAGCCCTGCCGTCGATGCAGCGCTGAGAACGCGACTGCAGACGTGCCCTGCACACGAGCAGCCCTGGTTGTGGCTGCAGTATGCCAATATCTGGCGCAATTGCGTGACCGCGCAGCGCGATCAGACGATAAGCGCAGGCTCTTCCAATGCGGCGAGTTGCTCCCTCAGCTCCAGTACATGAGATGACCAGTACCTGACGCTGTTGAAGTCCGGGAAAGCCATAGGAAACGCCGGATCATCCCAGCGCCGGGCGATCCAGGCTGAGTGGTGCATGATGCGCAGTGTGCGAAGGGTTTCGATCAGGTGCAGGGAGTCGGCAGGAAATTCTGCGAACATCTCGTAAGCGTCGGCGATGGCGCCAAGCTGATGGAGACGATCTTCACGTTCGCCGGACAACAACATCCACAAATCCTGGATAGGTGGACCGGTAACGCAGTCATCAAAGTCGACCATGTGCGCCGTTTCACCACGCCACAGCAGATTGCCGAGATGGCAATCACCGTGAATTCGTTGTTGTGGTGTGCCTGTGGAAGGTTCGTGCATGCGCTCCAGCAACTGTTCACACAGCGTCGAATAAGCACGCTCCAGCTCGAGCGGCAGAAATTTGTTGTTCAGCAGAAAATCGCGACTGTCCGTTCCCAGACGTTTGATGCTGATCCCGGCGCGATGTTCAAAGGGTGCCTCGCGACCGACCACATGCAATCGTGCAATCGTGCGGGCCAATACCGACAGATCATCTTCCTTTTCGATGTCCGGTGTATGGCCACCTTGCCGCGGATAAACGGTAAACAGAAAGCCAGCGTGGCTGAACAGTGTGTCCCCACCCAGTGAGAGCGAAGCCACCACCGGGATTTCCGCTTCGACAAGCTCATGCACGAACGCGTGTTCCTCGCGGATCTGTGCTTCGCTCCAGCGATTGGGACGATAGAATTTGACGATGCGGAACAGACCGTCGTTCATCTCGGCCTGATAGACGCGGTTTTCGTAGCTGTTGAGACCCGTCAATCCACCCGTCGGCTCAAGGCCGACCGACTCAAGTGCATCGAGAATGAGATCAGGGGTCAGTCCGGCGTATGGGGTGGAGCTGTTCATCCAGGCAGTGTATCAGTCCACGTTTTTTTTCATGCGTGAAACGCTGAGGATCCCTTAAGGCGTTCGGGCGGCAACCCACCATTCGACCGCTGCGGCACCGTTGGCCAGGAGTACTCGTGTGGCCGATTGCATGGTTGCACCGGTAGTCAGCACATCGTCAACCAACGCAATGTGCAGACCCGTCACATTGCGCGCTCCAAACGCGCGCACAACATTGGCGCGACGCGCCGCTCGGGGCAGATCAGCCTGTTTCAAGGTGGCCCGCGTCCGCGCAAGCAGTCGATGTCTGACGGGAATATGCACACGCTTAGCGATGATGCGGGCGATGAAGGCAGCCTGATTGTGCCCGCGCCACAACAGTCGACGTGTGGCAAGGGGCATGGGAACGATGCAATCCGGGAGACCACGGTTGCCGAGTGTGCCCTCAACCGCCGTAGCCAGGAGTTCGCCAAGGACCTGGCCTTCCCGGAATCCGTTGTGAAACTTCAGCGCTTGTACCCAGGTCGCGATCGCGTCTTCATAGCGTAGCGGGGCTACCGTTTGCTCACAGGACACGGGTAGTCGTCGACAGGAGAAACAACCAGCGCTGGTCAACGGTTGTCCGCAGCGCGGGCAGGCGTTGTCGTTCCACGGCAGCGCGGCATGGCAGTAATCGCACAGATCCCGAGCCCCGTCGAATCGTACTTCACAGAGCAGGCAATAGTGTGGGAAGAGGGACATCGGCTACTCCACTGGAAAGCCAATACTGCTTCTCATCGTCGGTGTGTGCAGGTGCACAAAACGCACATTCGTGTCGGATATTGCCGTGCGCTTGCGTGTGAAGCTGCCTACATTGGGGGCGTCGGTTATGGATGGTCCGGTGGTCAGGCAGCAAATACTGCTGTGATCGCCCCGGCGAGTGAAAGGATGCCAACTTATCCAAACTGGAAACCATGCCTGTGCAAGGCAAGTCGAGGTAAGAGATGGCCGTGAATCCGATGATGAGTACCGGTGTGATCGGAATACAACGCGGGCTGCAAGGTGTCAGTCAATCAGCCGAAGACATCGCGCAGATGAGTGGCAGGAATCATACCGATCAACCAAAGAGTCAGCCCGCGCCAGCGGACGAGGTCAAGGATACCGCTGAAGCACTGGTCTCCATGCGTGTGTATGAGCGTCAGGTGCAAGCCTCTGCAAAAGTTGTGCAGACCGCAGATGCCGTACTCGGGATGCTCCTTGATACAAAGGGCTGATCTGATCTGAGGAGGGCTACCGCGCTACCTGGTCGAAACTCCTGGCCTGTAGCCCAGCGCTGATCTGTCCCATTTTCACTGCAGAAGGTGCCTGGGCACGTGTCATGCGAACCTGGATCGGCAATTGAGCGGTCGATCACCATTTTTGCTCCTGTCTCACTGAAAGTAGCGGTTCTCTCGCCGTATCTGTGATGATTCCGATTCCGCCGCCGGAGACGTCCCTCCACAATCTCCCGAGATTTATGCTGGATCTCGATCTCAGGACAGTCACGGAGACTCAATGATGGCTTCACTCAAGGATATGCAGTTTGTCATCCACGACGTCTTCGACGCCGCCAGCCTGTATCGGCGACTCACCGGTGATGACTCGATGGATCGGGCTTTTATCAACAGCCTTCTCGATGAAGCCCACCGGTTTACCGAAGGGGTCATTCGCCCGTGCAACCGCGTTGGTGATGAAGTGGGTTGTCGTTTGACGGATGGTGTGGTAACCACTCCCCCGGGTTTTCGCGAAGCCTATCGCGGCTTTATCGACGGCGGCTGGGCTGGTTTGCTCGGCCCGGTTGAGTATGGTGGTCAGGCCCTGCCAGCGACCTTTGGGCTCATGCTTGAAGAGCTGATGTGTACGGCCAACATGGCGTTTTCGATGTACCCAGGATTGTCGAGGGGTTGTGTGCATGCCCTGATGACACACGGCTCCGATGACCAGAAAAGTATGTTTCTACCGAAGCTCCTGACCGGTGAGTGGACCGGCACGATGTGCCTTACCGAGCCACAGGCAGGCTCCGACGTTGGACTTGCCCGAACCCGCGCGGTCGCGCGCGCTGACGGCACCTGGTCCATCACCGGCACGAAGATCTTTATTTCCGCAGGCGAACATGACTTGTCGGACAACATCATTCATCTGGTGCTCGCGCGCACTGAAGGTTCACCCGCCGGCACACGGGGAATATCCATGTTCGCAGTGCCGAAGTTCGACCTCGATGGGACGCGCAACGGGGTGGTCTGCAGCGCCATCGAAAACAAGATGGGTATTCACGGCAACGCCACCTGCGTGCTCAATTTTGACGCAGCGCGTGGTTATCTCGTCGGCGCAGAGCAACAAGGCATGAAGTACATGTTCACCATGATGAACAGCGCCCGGATTGGTGTCGGTCTACAGGGCGTGAGCCTTGCGCAGGCAGGCTTTGAGCTGTCGAGTGCCTATGCCCATGAGAGATTGCAGATGCGCTCGTTGTCTGGCCCCAAAGCCCCGGACAAACCGGCTGATCCCATCGTTGTGCATCCGGATGTGCGGCGCATGCTGCTGTCGCAGCGCGCCTTCATCGAAGGTGGTCGAGCGCTCGCCTACTTCGCCAGTCAGTGTGTCGACACCCTGCTGCTGGCGAAAGACCCTGAGTCCATCCGCAGAGCCCAGGATCTACTGGATTTTCTGACGCCAGTGGTCAAGGGTTTCCTGACGGAAGGGGGATTCGCGTCCGTGAATGACGCAGTACAGATTTTCGGTGGCGCCGGGTTTATTCGTGAGTCCGGGGTCGAACAACTGGTCCGGGACAGTCGTATCACGATGATCTATGAAGGCACGACGCAGATTCAAGGTCTGGATCTGCTGGCGCGAAAAGTGCTGATGACTCAAGGCAAAGGCTTGAATCGACTGTTGCCGGAACTGGTTGAAGTGGCGGCGCAGTGTCAGGCGGAGTTTCCCGAGATGGCGGCGCGGCTTTCGAGCATCGCTGAAGAATGGCCCGCTGTCAGCATGCAGATTGGCGGCAAGGCCATGCAGAATCCGGATGAAGTTGGAGCGGCCGCAGTCGATTATCTGTTTTACAGTGGCTACGCCATGCTGGCGTGGTTGTGGGCGCGCATGGCCGTGTGCGCGAGTGATGGCGTTCTCGCTGGCGGAGACACCGATTATTTGGCTGGCAAAATCGATCTTGCGCGCTTTTACTACGCAAGAATTTTGCCTCGTTTGAATGCGCACAGGGATTCGATGCTCGCCGGAGGCGATAGCCTCATGAAAGTCCACGCATCTGTGCTTATGGCAAACCGATAAAAACCGCAGCGGAGTACTCAGGGAAATCTATGGACTATCAGCCACCGGAACGTGATATCGACTTTTTGTTGAGTCGAGTGTTTCGCCTCACGGAGGAGTGGAGCAGCGTCCCGTCGCTCGAGGATTTTTCCGCCGATGTGCTGAGCGCGGTGGTAGCGGAAGGTGGACGGGTCGCTCGCGAAGTGCTGGCACCATTGAACCGAATCGCTGATTCGGAAGGGTGTCGTTGGGTGGATGGCGAAGTCACTACACCATCAGGTTTCAAGGCGGCATTCAGTGAATTTGCTGCGGGTGGTTGGCTCGGCCTGTCAGGTAACCCCGACTTTGCCGGCCAGGGCATGCCGAAGACACTCGGATGTCTGGTGGAAGAAATGTTCTGGGCTGCGAATCCCAGCCTGTATCTGTACGGTACGCTCGGCGTCGGTGCAGCGCTGTGCATTGACTCGCATGGCACTGCGCAGCAGAAGCAGGTTTATCTGCCGCGTCTGTACGCCGGAACGTGGACGGGAACCATGTGTCTGACTGAAGCCCATGCCGGCACAGATCTTGGCATCATTCGAACCCGCGCCGAACCCCGAGCAGATGGCACCTATGCGATCACCGGGACCAAGATATTCATCACCAGTGGTGAACACGACCTGGCCGCCAACATTATTCATCTGGTGCTCGCTCGATTGCCGGATGCGCCTGGTGGGACGCGAGGCATCTCGCTCTTTATCGTCCCGAAGGTCATGCATGATGATTCAGGCAAGCTGGGTGAGCGGAACGCGGCCTTCAGTGGCTCTATCGAACACAAGATGGGGATTCACGGCAGCGCCACCAACGTCATGAACTTTGATGGTGCAACGGGTTATCTGATCGGCGAAGCCAATGCCGGACTCGCCTGCATGTTCACGATGATGAACTATGAGCGTCTGTCGGTTGGGTTGCAGGGGCTGGGCGCATCGGAAGCGGCGTGGCAGTTTGCAGCTCGATATGCACGAGAACGGTTGCAGAGTCGCTCGCCATCGGGCGTCAAGAATCCTGCAGCAGCGGCGGATCCGTTGCTGGTTCACCCGGACGTACGACGGATGTTGCTGACCATTCGCGCCTGGACAGAAGGAGGACGCGCCTTTGCCATGCTGGTTGGGCGTGAACTCGACCGTTCAAAGTTTCAAGATAACAAGCAGGCGCAATCGTTTTCGGAGCTGTTGACGCCCGTTGCCAAGGCTTTCCTGACAGACAAGGGCTTTGAATCTGCTGTTCTGGCGCAACAGATTTACGGTGGTCACGGCTATATCAGTGAGTGGGGTGTTGAGCAGCTCGTCAGGGATTCGCGCATTGCCCAGATCTATGAAGGCACCAATGGTGTGCAGGCCATGGACTTCATCGGCCGCAAGGTTCTCAGGGATGGTGGGTCAACTTTGCGCGCGTTTCTGGCGACTCTGTCGTCTGGTGATGTTGACGAAGAATTCCGTGGCGCCTTCAACGACAGTATTACCCGGCTGCTGCGCACCACCGATAGCCTAGCGCAACGCAGTGCACAGGACGTGAATCTACCCGGTGCTGTCGCGACCGACTATCTCGAATTGGCTGCGTTGACCCTGTTCGCCTGGCTCTGGGGTCGGATGGCGCAAGCGGCAGTGGGTACACCACTGGCTGGGTCGAAACTGCAAACAGCCAGATTTTTCTATGCTCGCCTCTTGCCGCGAGTTCTCTCGCTTGAAGCTTCCATCGCAGCGTCATCCGAAGCGGTCATGGCGTCTGATCCAGGTACCTTCGAATAGCGCATCAGTTATTAGGCTGGGCCACAGGGCACGGATGATCCGGTCGGGTTGGATCGCATACCGAGATGGCTTTCAGAAAAACGCTGAAGCCACCGATGGTTTCCTTCTCCACAGGCGGTTCGACTGGGCTGCCTTTCTCGTCGGGCGGAAACGGTGCAGTTCGAATCGAACGAGTGATCGTATAGAAGGCGATGTTGCCTTGAATCACCTTGATCATCGTCAGTTGGCCGGTGTTGGTCACTGCCTGCTTTGGGCAGACGATCAACGCGACGGCGCTTGGATAACCGTTCTCGAACCCAGAGGCGATGGGATGAAAGGCTCCGTTGCTGCATGCCGCGCTAGTGTCTTTTTTCAGTTCTTCGAGATATTCCAGCGGATCGGCAACCGGAATCCCCAACAGACGCTCGAAGGTAATTTTTTCAGTCCAGCCCTCGACCGCTTCGGACGCTTCGCTTTTTTCACTCGCGGTAGCGGAACTGACCTCGGCGATAGGTGGTGGTGGCTTTGGAATGAACGTAGCCATTTTCAGTGTTTCGGTGACCGTCCCTCCAATCTGGACCCAGCCTCCCGGCGCCTTGCCGAGTAGTTGCTCCTCCTGGAGTGGAGTGTCCTCATCGCCGATATTCTCGGCGTCCTCGTCGGCCATCAAATCGGCGGCATCTTCGGTGGCTGTGTTCGATGAGGTAGTTGCCGACAAATTGGCGCAACCGGTCAACCAGATCAGCCAGATTAGCCAGAGTGCGGTGCAGAAGAGGTAACGGTTCAACGTGGGAATACCCAAGGATGTGATGCGGAGAGCCCACCATCAACCGGAATGGCCTGACCGTTAACGTAGGACGCGCGATCGCTCAACAGGAAACACACCATCTGCGCAATCTCAACGGGGTAACCATGTCGTTTGGTGGGGTTGATCTGGCCAATCCGGTTTTCTGTGCCACGGGTTCGTGCACGATCAAAGGCGGGCTTGGTCATACCCGTTTCGATGAGTCCGGGGCAGATGGCATTAATCCGTATGCCGGTACCATAGAGTTGATAAGCGCTGGTCTGCACGATACTCACGACTCCTGCCTTCGAGGCGCTGTAGTCCACTCCACCGGCATTGGCTCGCAGGGCCGCAACACTCGCTGTGCAGACAATGGACCCGCTGCCCCTGTTGCGACAAAGTGCGACAAAGTGCGACACGGTGTGTTTCACGGCCAGAAATACGCCGATGGTGTTCACAGCCAAGGTGCGCTGCCAGTCTTCAGGTTAAGTTCAGTGAGCGGCTTGCCAGCACCTCGAACTCCGGCGTTGGCGTAGATTCCGTCAATGCCACCCCATCGATCTGTGCATGCCATCACAAACCTGCGTACGTCATCTTCGCGGCTTGCGTCGGCAACTTCAGCAAACGCCGATCCGCCTGCGGCGGTAATGGCTGTGACGGTTTGATGTACGTCATCGCTCAGGTCGACTGCAATGACATGGGCGCCTTCCTCGGCGGCGAGTATTGAGGTCGCACGACCGATGCCACTGGCCGCGCCAGTGATGATGATGCGTTTGCCGGCGAGTAGTGCCATGGGTCGTTCCCAGTTGTTAACCTTGATTCGACAATAATCGGTAAAGCTTCCGACGCACAACTAACGCAGTCTGACGATTTCAGCGGTCTCTTGGTGGGAGCGGTCTCCAGACCGCGATTGTTGGGATCATAGAAGATCGCGATCAGGAGATCGCTCCCAGTGCGCCCGGGAAGGCGCGTGATTGGTTGGGTGGAAGTCCCGACATGGGCGAGTCAGTAGCCCATTAGCTGAA
>JAYSTS010000132.1:0-6210 GCA_043719475.1 Gammaproteobacteria bacterium
CTCAAGCACCAGGCGCCATGGCCCTTGTCCTACATGGAGGGTGGTGTCGAAATGGGCGGGCCGATGGTGACGGCTTCCGGATTGATTTTCATTGCCGCATCGGCGGACCGGCATATCCGGGCGTTTGATGTGAACGATGGCACGGAACTGTGGGCAGATGAACTGCCGACGACCGGCAATGCGGTGCCGATGTCGTATCAGATCGGCGGTAAACAGTTTGTAGTGATTGCCGCAGGTGGGCATTTCACCTCGACGTCTCCAGCAGGGGACTATCTGATTGCATACAGCCTGAGCGAATCCGAATAGCGCGCGAGGCAATAAGGGACAGGTCTATGTACGAGAGCGTATTTCAACCCATCCAGGTGGGTGGTGTCACGATTCCCAATCGAATTGTTCGTTCTGCACATGGCACGTTGCTGACAGGCGAGGCGGCCATTGCCTATCACGAAGCGCGTGCCAAAGGCGGCGTCGGCATGATCACCCTGGAAGCAACAGGTGTGCACCCGCTTGTTGCATCACGAGTACCGCTCTATTCCGATAGTGTCTTGCCGTACTATCGGGAGATCAGTCAGCGAATACATGCACACGGGACGATCTTGTTCCAGCAGATTTATCATGCCGGTGCAAGTTATGGAGGCGGCGCTGAAACATGGTCCGCAAGTGCGATTCCCAATTTTCAACAAGGGGTCGTGCCGTTCGAGATGACCCAGTCGATGATCGATGAAGTCATCGAGAGTTTTGCCAAAGCTGCCCGTCGATGTCGTGACGGCGGTCTGGATGGTGTTGACGTCCATGCGTCGAGCGGTTATCTCATTCACGAATTTCTGTCACCAGCGCTCAACCAACGAACCGATGGTTATGGTGGTTCGCTGGAAAACCGCATGCGTTTCCTGCTGGAAATACTGGCCGCCATTCGCACAGAAGTGAATGATGATCGGTTTGTGGTCGGCGTTCGATTACCCAATGAGGATCATGTGCCGGGTGGTTTGACGGCGCCGTTAGTCGCCGAGATCGCAGCGCGACTGGACCCATTGGTTGACTATGTTTCCCTGCACATGGGCTCCTATTGGCGTTTTCACACGCTGATCGCGCCCAGTGATGACCCACTCGGTGTGGAGATGCCGGCGAACGCTGTCATAACTACGCGGGTCACCAAGCCGACCATCGTCGTCGGCAGGATCAACACACTCGATCACGCAGAGTCGATTATCAAGACCGGTCAGGCCGACATGGTGTCCATGGTGCGTGCACTGCTGGCGGACCCTGAACTGGTGAACAAGTCACGTCGTGGTGAAGAGAACAAGATCCGACCCTGTATCGGTACCAATATCGGTTGTGTGGGTCAGTTGATGAGTGGTCATCCACTGTCTTGTGTCGTTAATCCGTCTGCCGCGCGCGAGAACCTGATTGCCTTTGAGCCTGCCGACAAGGCAGCAACCCGAAAACGTGTGTTGATTGTTGGTGGTGGGCCTGCTGGCCTCGAAGCTGCGCGGACTGCGGCGCTGCGTGGCCATCAGGTCATTCTGCATGAAGCGGGTCAGCGACTGGGCGGTCAGGTTGCCATTGCAGCGTCGGCGCCGCACCGCGCAGATGTTGGAGCGATCGTCAGCTTTCTTATAGAGGAGATCCATTCGCTCGGTGTTGAGGTTCATCTGAATTCACTGGTGGATGCCGAGGTCGTGGCTGCGGTCGATCCTGATGAAGTCATCGTCGCTACCGGCACGACACCTCGTTACGACGGCTTTCAGGTGTCGACGCCAGCGTTACCGATTGCAGGGTTTGACCAGAAGCACGTGTACAACGCCTGGCAGTTGTTTGGACATGGTGACGCCATCCAGATCAAAGGGCCGGCAGTCGTGTTTGATGACACGGGATCATTTGAGGCGATCTCCGCGTGTGACGCTTTGTTGAAGGCCGGTGTGCACGTGACCATGGTCAGCCGTTTCGAGGGAATCGGCGGTACGGTTCCCTTCCCGCCGGTCACCGTAGAGGCATCGAGGGAGCGGTTGATGGCGTCGGATTTCGACTTCATCGGCGGGCACTACCTGCGTTCTATCGATGCCGAAGAGGTTGAGATCGGTGTGTTGTTCACGTCTCGGGTGCGGCGCATTGCCGCCAGGACGGTGGTGATTGTGACCTTCAATCAGCCGAATCGGGAGTTGGTGCAGACGCTGAACCCGGGCAACCGTTATCAGGTCCACATGATTGGCGACGTGCGTGGTCGAAACGGGATCATGAACGCCATTCACTCGGGGGCGGCGCTAGCGCGGCAAATTTGATCCGTCGTGGTTGCTGCATTCTGCACTCCTCGGAACAAACTCACGATGCCGCGTGGATGGTGTATCCACCATCAACCGTCATGGTCGATCCGGTGATGAACGAGGCTTCATCGGAACAAAGCCACAGTACGGCTTTCGATACTTCGCCGAGTTGACCAAAGCGTCCGATCGGATGTTTGACGATCATCGACGCTTCGAGGCCTGGTTGGGCCTTGATGCCTGCCGCCAGCATTTCGGTGTAAATCACGCCGGGAGCCACTGCGTTGATACGGATGTTATTGGCCGCGTAGTCGAGTGCCGCTGCCTTGGTCAGTCCGACGATGCCGTGTTTGGAGGCGACGTAACCAACACCTCCAGGGGTACTGTCCACCCCTGCTACCGATGACATGTTGACGATGGCGCCGCCACCACGTAGCAACATGGCTGCGATTTCGTATTTCATGCAGTAAAACATGGACGACAGGTTGGCTGCGATCACATCGTTCCAGGCCTGGATGTCGTAGTCCGCGACCTTTGCCCACGCATCACCTGAAATACCGGCCACGTTGTAGGCGATGTCGAGCCCGCCAAAACGAGACAGCGCTTCATCGACGACCTTTTGCACGTCCGTGGGCTGAGTGACATCTGCAACGAGGAATATGCCGGTACCACCCGCGGCTTGCATGCGACGCAGTGTTTCCTTTCCTTCACTCTCCCGGCGGCCGGTCGCAATGACGGTGGCTCCCGCTGCCGCGAACGCGACCGCGCCGTCCCGACCCAGTCCGGATGTGGCACCCGTGACCAGGACTACCTTGTTGTCAAAACGGACCGGCATTTGGCGTCTCCTGTTGAAGCTGATTTAGAGGATTCAGGGGTCCACTCTTCGTCAAGCCAGCTTCCCGACAGTGCTGGCTTGAGAACACCCGAAAGGACAAGCATCGCACAACCCAGAAAAAATTCGTGGCGAAATCTGGAGTCTGGCGTTAAGGTAATAACCTTATAACCAAAAAATTCAACTCCTCCCCAGGAGTGAAGACGAGGTTGAACATGGGTGCGCTGTTTCTGGTCCTTCCTGGCGCGATTGCCATCGGATTGAGCCTTGGATTGCTCGGTTCAGGTGGGTCGATCTTGACGGTTCCGGTACTGGTCTACCTGGTCGGCCAGGAAGAGAAGGTCGCTATTGCAGGTTCACTGGCGATCGTCGGTCTCATCGCCATCGCCGGTGTGCTTCCCTATCTGCGCAAAGGACTGGTTGACTGGCGAAGTGTTCTGCTGTTTGGCCTGCCAGGAATGGCAGGAACCTATGTCGGCGCGTGGTCCTCGGTGTTTGTCTCCGGCACCGTGCAATTGGTTGCCTTTGCGGTGGTGATGCTGACGGCTGCATGGTTCATGCTGAAAAAAGCTCCGACCTGTCAATTGGAGGCTCCGGGTGTTTCCGTACCAAGAGCGCCCGTGAAGATCATGGCCGAAGGCCTGGTTGTTGGTGTGGTCACCGGCTTTGTGGGGGTTGGTGGCGGGTTTCTCGTCGTTCCGGCGCTGGTATTGCTGGGTGGGCTCAGCATGGCGCGAGCGATTCCAACGAGCCTTGTCATCATTGCCTTGAAATCACTGACCGGTTTCGTGAAGTACCTCGAGATCATTGAGGCTGAACAGCTGAAGCTTGATCTCAATATCATCCTCGGTATCGCAGCGCTTGGCATTGTCGGCTCCTTCCTCGGCAGTGGTCTGGCGATGCGGTTGCCCCAAGAGACCTTGCGCAGGGTGTTCGGATTTTTCCTGGTCGCGATGGGTCTGTTCATTCTCATTCAATCCGTCCCAAACATGGTTTCAGCCTGATCATCGGCCTGGAGTTCGAGCTTTCCTCCACGCTGATCAGCTTCTTTGGGATAAAAAACCACTGATGTGGATAACATCAACGATTCATCTCGAAATGAAGGGAGTGTGTGACGCAATACGCACGGTTGTTTCGGCTTTGTCGACTAAGCTTGGTGCGTTGTATCTATCTGGTTGAGGCGGAAAGCCATGACCTTGCAAGTCACTCCAATTCACTCTGCAGTTGAAAACTGTTTTACCTATCTCGCGACGGATCCACGCACGCGCTGCTGTGCGGTGATCAACCCGTTGCCAAGCACCATCGATTCGGTCAATGCGGCCATCGATGCGGGTGGTCTGATTTGTGAGTGGGTCCTTGGCACGGGGCACGACTCGAAGGCCAGTCTCGCCGCACGCGCACTGACCGAACGGCACATCTGCGCACGAACCGCCGGGCCGGATGGCGCTGGTTATCAACTTTCACTGGCAGATGATCATTGCGTTCGAGTTGGCCACATACACGGTCGAGTTGTTCTCCAGGACGGGCACGCCAGTTATGTGTTCGACGGCAAGATCTTCTCTGGGTGTTGCGTCACGGCTCATGCGACCGTGGGGCGGTCCGATCCGCTCCACAGGCTTCAGGATGACTTCAGCGTACTGCTCCATCAGCCGGTGGAAGAGACGGCGCCGATGGATAGTTATCAGCGCTCTCTTGGTGAACTGCGCAACTCACCGCCGGTGATCATCTAAGACAGCCCTGAACAAGCAGGGCTTCCCCGAGACCTCATTTCCAGTTCAGTGCGATTTAGCCCACTTCGAAGCCCAGGCGCGTGCATCTGTCGACGCCAGCCAGCGAAAGGAATTCTGCAGAAGTCGTCGATAATCCGGACTTTCATAAGCGAGTGGGCCATCTCCCACGTCAGAAACGACGACCGGTGAATTTCCAACCGCGTTTGCCCAGACGATCAGGTTGCTGCCGGGTGGGTGCTGCCATGACTTCTGTTCGTCGACGGCGGCCAGCGGCGGTGGCGTGAAATTCGATGCGACAAAGGCATAATCACCACGCATGAGCGGCAGCACTTTGCTCTCGTAGTCCGCAGTCTTGAGATACAACTCATCGGTGATGTCGAAGCCGTTCGCAAGCCCGGCCAGCACCGGATGATTCTGCTGCGGAATCAGATGAATCGTTGCGCTCGCAAGCGGTCCGTGGCCACCACGATAACCCGATCCTGGTACTACCTTTCCGTTCAGCTCTCCCTGCGACAGCATAAAAGACGAGCCGGTCATTTTTCGCCACAGTGGCCACAGCGGCCAGGACACCGTCGCGTGGTTAACGAACAACAGGCCTTTGCCACTTTGCGTCAGCGCTTCGACGGCCTGCCGATACGGCTCAGGTGGTACACCAGTATTGTTAGCACCGTCGTGCAATAAACCGACACCGGGGATGCCACTCATGTCGTAGAAAAACACCACGTCGTATGAGTCCACTGCGCCTGGCTGCAGTACCGCTTGTGCGGCGGGCTGTTGCACGAGCGTGGCGTCGATGTCATCCATCGAATCCAGCATCGCCAGGAACGAATCGTGGTTATAAGCGTGGCCCTTGCTGACCACCAGTACACGTATCTTGTCTGTCATGTCGCCTCTCCCCATAACGATTGATCAGTTGCTAGTATGGCTTTAGTTTTTCACAGGCAGAAGGTACAAAGCATGAAGAATGAGAGATCGAACCAGCAGCTTGTGTTGGCACGTATTCCAGCAGGCATCGCGGTGCCAGAGGATTTTGCGATCAAGGAGTCCGCGATTCCGGCACTCAAGGATGGTCAATTACTGATTGAAACGCACTATGTCGGGGTCGATGCGGCCCTGCGTCTGATTGTTCGGGACAGTGATGAGTTCCTGTTCAGGGTTCGACCAGGTGACGTTGTGCACGGGTCCATCGCAGGTCAGGTGATCGAATCGAATAATCCGGACTTTCGCATCGGGGATTTTGTGAGTGGCTCGCTTGGCGTGCAGCGATATTCAGTGAGTGATGGCACCGGCCTTGAGCGCTGTGATGTCTCACTCGCACCGCTGGGATCATGGCTTGGCGGCTTCGGTGTTTCTGGTTTGACTGCGTACTTTGCCTTGTTTGAAGTCTGCA
>JAYSTS010000133.1:0-6201 GCA_043719475.1 Gammaproteobacteria bacterium
CGTCTGCAGCGCTGGAAAGCAGCCGGCAAGACCGGCCAGGTCGGCAGCATGCTGATCGGCAGCCAACAGCCGGCAGTACTGGAGTTGATTGCGAAAGAAATGCTGTAAGGGAAGCTCTGAACAAGCAGAGGATCCTAAGGCGTACTTTCACAAAATCGTGAGCGCGAGGCCAGGCAAGTCCTGGCCTCTTCATTTTTCAGAAGTGAACAAGGTAAGAGAAGATGAGTGATGCACTTTCCCCGCAAGTAGAGGAACTGACCGCACGTGTGCGCCAGTTTGTCATCGACGAGATCATTCCGATCGAAACCGAATTTCGTTCGGAAGCGACCCATCATAGCCACGGGCCCAGTGCAGCATTGCGTACCAAACTGGTGGCCCGTGCTCGAGCCGCCGGCCTCATTGCACCACACCTGCCGAAGGAACTTGGCGGTTATGGACTGACCCACTTCGAACAGGCCGCAGTATTCAAGGCTGCCGGTTACTCACCCCTGGCTTGTATCGCGCTCAACATCATGGCGCCGGATGAAGGCAATATGCATCTGCTGCACAAGGTGGCGACGCCAGAGCAGCAGAATCGTTTTCTGCGTCCGCTGGCTGCGGGGGACACACGGTCTGCGTTTCTCATGACTGAGCCTGACGGCGGCGCGGGATCTGATCCGGGCATGATGAAAACAACTGCGGTAAGAGAGGGTGATGACTGGGTGATCAGCGGCCGCAAGACCTTCATCACCGGCGCAGACGGTGCCGCGTTCGGCATCATCATGGCGCGCACCGAAAAATCGGCAACGATGTTCCTGGCGGATATGAAGACGCCCGGCATCCGCATCGAACGCGTGCTCGACACCATCGATTCATCCATGCCCGGTGGGCACAGTGTGATTGCACTTGATTGTGTGCGCGTACCGGCGGAGCAGATTCTCGGCGAACTGGATGAAGGTTTTCGTTATGCACAGATCCGGCTGGCACCGGCCAGACTGACCCACTGCATGCGCTGGTGGGGAGCTGCCGAACGGGCGCACGATATCGCGGCGGAATTTGCGACCAAACGTCATGCGTTTGGCAAGGCGATCATTGAACACGAAGGTGTCGGTTTCATGCTGGCCGATAATCTGATCGACCTCAAACAGAGCGAGCTGATGATTGACTGGTGTGCGAAGGTGCTTGATGCTGGTTCGCAGGGTGGCACCGAAAGCAGCATGGCCAAGACGGCCGTGTCGGAGGCCTTGTTTCGAGTGGCCGATCGCTGCGTGCAGATCCTTGGTGCAACCGGCGTGAGCGGCGATACGGTGGTCGAGCAGGTATTCCGCGAGATTCGTGCGTTTCGCATTTATGACGGCCCGTCGGAAGTCCATCGCTGGTCGCTGGCGAAGCGGGTGAAGAGAGGGATTCGGTACGCCCAGACGATCAGCTGAGTACATCGGTTCAAACCGGTGACCCGATCCGAGCCTCGGACTGAACGGACCGGTTTGATGCGGAGGGGTGAACCATGAAAAACCAGCACAGCCGATGGCAGCGCTTCAAGACCGCGAGTCGCATCGATGCGCGAGGTTGGCAAGGTGCAGGACGCGGTCTCCATCGTTTGGGCTGGATTGTTCTCGCCACCGCCTTCGCGGCGTTTGTTTTTCCCGATTTCACTGTTGAGCGGGCGCTCGGCAGCGCCGTGCTCATAACCATCGCCCTGGGTGTTGCTCTGGGAGGCTTTGTCCTCACGGGCGTGCTACGCCGCCTGACACCCGGTTTCTGGTGGGGTTTCTGGTTGCTTCTGTCAGCGGTTCTGGTGTTGACCGGCTCGGTTGACCTGGCCATCAAAGGACACGCGATTTTTGTCCTGTTGGTGATGCTGGGCGCTGGATTGTCGGGCGGTAGTCTGGCCTTGTTGTTAACGCGCGGGTGGCGCTGGATGACCGGTGTCGCCATGGCGGTGGGGCTGGTTTTGCTGGTGACGTTGGCCAGCTTGTCGATCATGCCCGGCTGGCAGCAGGACACTGAGAAGCGTCCCAAAGTTGCCGTACCAGAGATTGACCTGCCCGATCCGGGCAAGACCGGCCCTTTCACAGTGACAACATTTACCTACGGATCGGGCTTTGATCGACATCGATCCGAATTCGGAGAGGCGGTAACGCTCAAGTCCGATACCGTGGATGGTTCGAAGTTCATCGATGGATGGGAGGGTTATGCGGGTTGGGCGCGAACCCGATACTGGGGGTTTGATGCAGCCGCACTGCCCCTCAATGGCCGTGTCTGGATGCCCGACGGAGATGGGCCGTTTCCCGTGGTGCTCATCGTGCACGGCAATCACGACATGGAGGACTTTTCCGACGACGGATATGGCTATCTTGGCGAGCACTTTGCATCGCGCGGCATGGTCACCGTTTCAGTCGACGAGAATTTTCTCAACAGCTCCTACGTCGACATGCTCAGCGGAATTGATGGTGGACTTGAGAAGGAGAACGATGCGCGCGGGTGGCTGTTGCTCGAGCACCTTCGCCAGCTGTCGCAATGGAACAGCGTCTCTGGCAATCTGTTCCATCACCAACTCGATCTTGACCGTGTTGTGCTGATTGGTCACTCGCGCGGTGGTGAAGCGGTGGCCACGGCCGCGCTCTTCAATCGACTGCCGGTTTATCCCGATGACGCGCGCCAGAAATTCGACTATCAGTTCGGGATACGTGGTCTGATCGCTATCGCACCGGCGGATGGCCAGTATCGGCCACGTGATCGGCAGACCCGCATTATCGACGTCAACTACCTCACGGTGCACGGCAGCCTCGATGGCGACGTACAGTCCTTCATGGGGTCTTCGCAGTATGCGCGTGTTGTTTTCGATGTCTGCCTGGACTGCTACAAGAGCAGCGTTTATGTGCTCGGTGCAAATCACGGCCAGTTCAATACCGGTTGGGGTCGCGCCGATCTTAAGTGGCCTGGACGAATGATCCTCAACCTGGTGCCGATCATCGATGCTCAACTGCAGCAGGCGCTTGCCCTGCGGTTGTTCACCGCATTTCTCGAAGAGACGCTTCTGGCGCATTCGGCATATCGCGATGTTTTTTCTTCGACACCTCGTGCCGCGCCATGGTTGGACACACCGATTGAACTGGTAACCGATTTTCAATCCGGCAGGGAACTCGTGCTGGCCGACTTCGAGAATGACGCGGATCTGGAAAGTGGTTCACTGCCTGGGGTACGTATTCTCGCTAACGATCTCACGTTGTGGCGGGAAACCGAGGTCGCGCTCAAGTGGGCGCCGCGCGATTCTGCCGCTGCGTTGATCGGCTGGGATCGACAGTCTGACAAGAATATACCCAGCTACTCGATTGTTTTTGATTCGTTACCGGCAGCGCCGGCCGCCGTCGCATTTTCGTTGGCCATGGCACCAGACAACCCTCTGTCGGATGAAGCTGAAGAAGAGGAAGCAGAGTGGGAAGTACCTGAGTCGATCGACTTGAGTGTTGTGCTCGTCGATCGATTGGGCAAACGCGCGCATGTCCATTTATCGTCGATTGGCTCGTTGCGATCGCCGATAGAAGTGCAGACCAGAAAACACCCATGGCTCGACGACATCGATCCGTCGGAACCGGTGTTTCAGCGTTACACGTTTGAATCTACGCTGTTCAAGGACATTGATGTGACGAACATCGCTGCGTTGATCCTGGAATTTGATCAGACCAAGTCAGGGGCCCTATTCATTGACGACGTGAGCCTGCTACCTGCCGTTGCACCGGATGATCTGGATGAAATCGATGAAGCGGGGATTGCAGATCAGCCGACGATGAACTCATCGGCTGACGATTTGCTGCCTAGCGGCCCCCTGCCTTCGACAGATGTGCGTTGAGTAGACGGATAGCACCGTCCGACTTGAGTCGCGCCGAGTCCTTGAACTCGAGGGCTTTTTCGGAACTTGCGTTGCCGTCCAGGCCTCGCTTGTAGACACCCTGGCCGATCGCCGCAGAACGAAACAGGTTGTAGATGAGATAAAAAGGCCAATTCTCGATGCGGCCACGACGCGCGTGCTTGCAGTAACAAGCCACCATCTCATCTTCTGTGGGTAGCCCTAAGGTCTTCAAATCGGCACCGGCCAATCCAGCGTCGTAGAAGGCTTTTGCATGGTAGTCCTGACAGAGATAGCCGAGGTCAGCAAGCCCGTCACCGAGTGTCGACAGTTCCCAGTCCAGCACACCAACGATGCGAGGTTCGGTTGGATGGATCAGTGTGTTGCCCAGCCGATAATCGCCGTGGACGATGACTGTAGGCCCTTCTTCAGGGATGTTCCTGGGCAACCATTCCATCAGGACATCCATCGCGTCCAGTTTTTCGGTCTGCGAGGCGAGATACTGTTTTGACCAGCGGCTGACCTGTCGATCGAAGTAATTGCCTGGCCGGCCGAAAGACTCAAGCCCGACCGACTCGGGTTGGACGTTATGAAGTTCTGCCATGACGCGCGCGAGATCGAGAAAAATTGCCCGTCGCTCTGGGGGGGTCAAGGTGGGCATGGTGGTTTCGGCGAAAATCCTGCCCTGCACAAATTCCATGACATAGAACTTCGTGCCGATCACGGCAGTGTCTTCGCACAGGCAGAACATTTGTGGCACAGGCACTGCGGTTCCAGCCAGCCCTGCCATGACGCGATACTCGCGGTCAACCTGGTGGGCGGAGGGGAGTAGCTCTCCCGGTGGTTGTTTGCGCAGGACGTAGATTCTGTCAGGGGTGATCAGCTGGAAAGTCGGATTCGACTGGCCGCCTTCAAACTGGCGGACCGTGAGCGGCCCGACGAAGTCCGGAATCGCGGTTTGCAGGTATCGGGACAGTATCGCTTCGTCGAAACGATGGGCGTCGCGTACTGCGGTGAGTTGAACGTCAGTCATCAGTTACCCCGGGTAGATGAACCAGGATCATAACAAACCGCGCCGGACAGACGACGCGGATGCACACGCGGATGCACACGCCTTGATCTGGGTTACTGCAATCTGCGAGTCTTGTGCAGGGACACACTACTTTTGAAGCTATTAGGAGGAAGAACATGAGCCACGCCAAGCGCGTCGCCGTAACCGTACCGGCAGGTCCGAAGCTTGAACACACGCTGGCCCGGCTGAAATGGGCAGAAGACAACGGCATTCCGGATGCCTGGTTTTCCGATTCGGGCGCTCCAGATACGCTCACCCAGATTGCGGCGCTGGCTCATCACACGACGAAATTGCGGATCGGCGTTGCTGTGACGCCGGTTTATACGAGATCGCCTTCGGTGCTGGCGGCGTCTGCCAATGTCATCAATCAGTTGTTGCCAGGCCGGTTCATCATGGGGCTGGGTTCATCCAGTCAGACCATCATGGGCCAGTGGAACGGTATTCCACTCGACAAGCCCCTCACTCGGGTGAAAGAAACGGCGCAACTGGTGCGCATCATGCTCACCGGCGCAAAAACCGAATTTTCCGGTGAGACGCTGCGCAGCCACGGCTATCGACAGGCGCCTGCTGAAAACCCACCCCCGATCTATGTGGGCTGTCTGCGTGCGAACATGATCGAGATGGCCGCCGAAGTTGGCGATGGCGTGATCTTCAATCTGTGGCCCAAGAGTGCGCTGCCAAAAATGATGGAGCACGTGAAGATTGGCGCCGCCAAGGCGGGCAAGGACTGGCGCGAGGTGGAGGTCGTGAATCGTGCCATGGTGCTGGTGACTGACGACAAGGAATACGGTCGGAGCCTGTTCCGCGCTGCCTTTGCGCCGTACTACGCAACTCCGGTCTACAACAAATTTCTGGCCTGGGCGGGACACGAAGAAGCCGCTGCGACGATTCGTGAAGGCTGGGCGGCAAAGGATCGTAACAAGACAGCGGGAGCATTGTCAGATGCACTGATCGACGAGATCGGCATCATCGGCTCGGCGGACGAAGTGCGGGAGCGGATTCGTGAGGATGCGGCTGGTGGTGTGCACACCTCGATCATCGCGCCACTGGCGGGCAAGCCAGAAGACCTGCAGCGCACTTTCGAGGCTTTTGCCGACAAGAGCTTCCGATTCTGAGCCAATTGTAGGAGCGGTCTCCTGACCGCGAAGCGATTGTGTTGGGTATTCCATAGGTACCCTCAATCCTGTTCGCGGTCTGGAGACCGCTCCCAGTGTGCCCGGCATGGGCATGTACTAGCTGACTGAAAGGTGTCAGCCGGAAGACGTGACTGAAACCGTAGCGAAGCGCAAGGGGCAACCTG
>JAYSTS010000134.1:0-2810 GCA_043719475.1 Gammaproteobacteria bacterium
TGGTTGTTCGACTGTTGATCTACGTAGGCTGCATCGCGGCTGTTCCCAGCTCCCGTATTCGTTCGATTGACCAAAGCAACTCTCTGATGCTGCCTGGCGGATTGTTGATCCCTGGCATGGCGCTACTGGTCTGCATATTCCTGCTATGGCAGGTCGCCACGGCGGCATGGTTGATGGCGGTGGTGTTGCTTGGTGCGGGGTCTTTACTGTTTGGGTTGGCGCGAATCAACAGGCCCAGTTGAACTGCAGGTGGATTCGCGAACGGTATCCAGTTGGTTGGGTACCGCGACATCTCTTGTAGCGGCCTCTTGTGTGCGGTCTCCTGACCGCGATTGTTCGGATCACCAAAGATCGCGATCAGGAGATCTACAGAGGTTGGCGTAGCTAGGGGCCCTCTACCGGAACTTTCTGGAGCACGACATGACTTTCAACGGACCTACTTTCAATGGACTGGGTCTCAATCTCGGCAATCTCTCCCGACTGTCGAGCGCAGTTACCCGCTCGATCAGTCCTGAAAATTTCACGGGCAAAAAAGGGCAAGGCGGGATGTCGTTGGACGGACCTGCAGCCGAAGCCGCGCGTGATCTGGGTCAGGGTTGGAAGGTATCCCCATACATCATCATCCAGCCTGGCAACACCTTCACGTTGGCTGACATTGAAGGCAGCGGTGCGATCCAGCAGATCTGGATGACGCTGGCGCGTGGCAAGTGGCGACACTCCATCTTGCGGGTGTACTGGGACGAGCAGGACTTCCCGTCGATCGAATGTCCCGCCGGTGACTTTTTCGCCTGTGGCTGGGAGAAGTATGCACAGGTCTCATCGCTTACGGTCTGTGTTAATCCTGGCCGTGCATTCAATTGTTACTGGGAGATGCCGTTCCGACGACGCGCGCGTTTCACCATGGAAAACCTGTCTGATGAAGCTCTCTACGTTTACTACCAGATCAACTACACCCTGACGGAAGTACCCGACGATGCGGCCTACTTCCATGCGCAGTTTCGGCGCGTGAACCCACTGCCATACAAAGACGTCTATCGCATTCTCGATGGCGTACATGGACAGGGTCACTACGTTGGCACGTACATGGCCTGGGGGGTGAACAACAGTGGCTGGTGGGGTGAAGGAGAGATCAAGTTTTTCATGGATGGGGATGGAGAATTCCCGACCATCTGTGGAACCGGTACCGAGGACTACTTTTGCGGCGCATACAACTTTGACCCTGGGCTGATGGACCGGGAGCGGGAAGGGGGTAGCCGCTACACCGAGTTCACAACGCCTTATACAGGCATGGCACAGGTGATTCGACCGGATGGCGTTTATCAATCGCAGCAGCGATTTGGGCTCTATCGCTGGCATATCATGGATCCCATTCGCTTTACACAGGACTTGCAGGTCACCATTCAGGCGCTTGGATGGCGAACCCACAAAAAGCGTCAGTACCTACCCTTGCAGGACGATATTGCCTCGGTTGCGTACTGGTACCAGACACTGCCAGGCGCGCCGTTCCCAGAGCTTCCGGGACGAGATTACCTCGAGGTGATCTGATCGGGTTGTCGCGAATCCCGTTGTTCACCGGTCTGCCTCGATCTGGGTCGCAGACCAACCGTGTGAGGACAAGTCATGGACAAGATCGTCGTCGTGGGTGGCGGGTTTGGTGGCTTCTGGTCAGCAGTGGGGGCCAGACGGCAGTACCGGCTGCAGAACGCAGCGGCGCAGATTACCGTGATCAATCCTGACGGCTATTTGACTATGCGACCGCGGTTGTATGAAGCGTTCAGTCCGCAGCTGCGGGTTCCGCTTGCGCCGATCCTGCAACCCCTGGACATTGATCTGGTGGTCTCATCGGTTACCGGTGTTGAAACGAAGCAGCGGTGCGTCGTAACCGCAACAGGTGATCAAATTGCCTGGGATCGTCTGGTACTGGCCACTGGCAGCGTTCAACAAAGCATCCCGGTGACAGGGGTCACCGAACATGCCTTCGACGTCGACACGTTTGTCGCCGCCGAGCGACTTGACCAGCACTTGCAACGGTTGCTTGCCATGGCTCAGCATCCTGGGCAGCTGACTTTCGTTGTGGTCGGCGCAGGATTCACCGGCATCGAACTGGCCTGTGAGATGCGTCGCAGGATTCGTGTGCATGCCTCTGACAAGGTGGCAGCGCAGGCTCGAGTTGTATTGATCGAACGGGCGTCAGACGTAGGCCCGCAACTCGGCCCGACTACTCGACCCACCATCCTTGACGCATTGCGTCACGCCAGTGTCGAAATGATGTTGAACACCAGCGTCAGCCGGGTGAGCGACAACTCAGTCGAGCTTACCGATGGATCCGTGCTCGCTTCACGTACTGTCATCATCGCCGCTGGACTTGTAGCTCACCCCTTGGTCAGAACGCTCGGTGCTGCTCTCGATTCATCGGGCCGTGTGGTCGTCGATGTGTTTCTGCGGATAACGGAGTTGGCAGGCGTCTTCGCAATTGGCGATACAGCTCACGCGCAGGCGGATGCTGAACACGCGGCGTTGATGTCCTGTCAGCATGCCATGACCATGGGCAAGTTTGCGGGCGCCAATGTCGCGAGGGATTTGCTGGGTTTGCAGCTCAAACCCTATTCACAGCCAAAGTATCAGACCTGCCTTGATCTGGGTGACTATGGCGCGTTACTGACTCGCGGCTGGGAGCGCACGGTGGTGCAGGCCGGCGCCGAGACCAAAGCTATCAAGGAACTGATCAACCGCCGGATCATCTATCCACCGATGGATGATCCTGACGCGGTACTGGCTGCAGCCGAGGTGCCTTGACGATGTGCTGGCGC
>JAYSTS010000135.1:0-17679 GCA_043719475.1 Gammaproteobacteria bacterium
AAGGATAACGTGTGTTTTCTCGGCGATCAGGAAGTATTACTGCAGGTGACAGTTTGGTCGGTGATGAGAGAAGATCAGGGGATGGTGAAGTACTCGCACGGCAAATGGTTGATGACCTACGGCCTATTTGGCGAGACGGGAAATATGGAATTCTGTCGCGCAGGGTTTTGTGTTGTCGAGGACTTGTCAGCGCTCGGCGAAGAGATCAGGGAGAGTCTGGTGTGGCTGTGCGCGTGCGGGCGGCCTGGGGGGGAGGGGCACGCTGGTTGCGGTGATTGAGGATCTTACGAATGAGATCGGGGTCGGTGATGTCTTCGATGATGCGGAGTTGCCCGCCACAGAGCGGGCAGAGGGTGATGTCGATGTTGAAGACGCGTTTTAATCGCTGCGCCCACGAGAGCGGGGCGGTTGGCGATTCGGTCATTGCGGTGGCGTGGTGGTTCTTGTCGGTTGGCTGATGATCCTGTGCTGTTCTGGTCTTGGGCCTGCGGGGTTTGTCTGCGGCTGGAACGATGTGCGGCCTGAGCGGTGAACTTGGTGCGAAGACCCCGTGGTATCGGGTGAGATGGGCGCGAGGTCGTGGCACAAGGGCCGCAAGGCGGGCGATGAAATCGGCTGGACTGAACAGGACGTGCGTGGTGCCGTCGCGGGAAGGATTCTTGAGTTGGTAGACGACCTGGCCGGTGGTGTTGACCGAGAGGCGATCGAGGCACAGGGCCGGCCGGGTGATGTAACGGCATAGCCGTTCGAGCCGGTCGCGCTGATGAGGCTTACAAGCGACTGCGCAGTTCAATGAGAAACCGTCCTGATTGGCGGTGAAGGGTTTGGGTGTCGAATCGGTCCGGGTAAGGACCGGGTTCTTAAGGGTGAGGGTTCTGCCGCCAGCGCCCTGACCGACTGCGATGCGATAGCGGATGGAGGCGGCGTTCAGCTGGTCCAAGGTGTCTGCGGGCTCCAGGTTGAGTTCGAGCTCCGCCTGCGTTTGATCGGTGTCTTCGACGAGGAGCCCGTCTCGAGCGAGACGGCGGATGATGCGCTGGACAAGCCGGTTGATCAGGCGGTCGAGGGTTTTGGCATCAGGCGCACTGGCGCGATGGTATCGTGGTCCTTGGGCTTCCTGGGTGTAGACGCCGTCGAGAATGAGCATGTGCAGGTGAACGTTGAGATTCAGGGCACTGCCGAACCGTTGTATGAGCGTCACGACGCCCGTACGGGCGCCGCTGCTTGCGGTGAGCCTGGCCCGATGGGTCAGATCGGTCTGGATGGCCGGACGATGACAGCCAGACACCGGCTGAGCGCATCGGGGTTGCTGGCAAACAGCAGGCGCAACGGCCAGGGAAAGCTCAGTACCCACTGGCGTACGGGTACTTCAGGGAAGACGTGGTCAACCAAGTGTGCCGACGTCTCGATCATGCGCCGAGCGCCGCAGGAGGGACAGAAGCCCCGGCGCTTGCAGGAAAACGCCACCAGGTGCTCGTGGCGGCAGCCGTTGCACTTCACGCGTACGAACCCGTGTTCGAGCAGACCGCAGCGCAGATAGTCCTCGAACTCCGCCAGCACGAACCCCGGTAGTGAGGCTTCCTGTTGTTGAAGCGCCTCGCGAAGGACCGGCAGGTTCTGATGGATGATCGGGTAGAGCGTGGTGTTTTCGGGCTGATGGCGTTGATAGCGTGGTTGAGGTTGCCCGGGCTGAGGAGCGGTGGAAGTATGCATTGCCCCAGCGTAGGCGCACCGGGTTTACGGACGAAATGGTCCGGATCGTGACGCGTCGTGCGCCTGTTGCTCCCTATCGCGTCAGCGGTCAGTGATGACGGCAACTCCGGGGAGCCGATCTCCTCGCCTACAGAGAACCTAACGAGGAAACACCTTGTGAAAAACGGCTCATTCCTCGAGGTGTGTCCTCGTTCGCGCTAGGTGTGTCCTCGTTCGCGCTGGCACCGTAATCCATCCCCGCGTCACGGGTCACCGTCGAGCGTGCGGTACCTTGTTCAGCGTGCCCCGGGACAATCAGCGCACCGCGTATTGCTATTCCAGGCGCCTGACCTGAAGGCGAGGAATTCATGTGCCCATCTCTGAACCGCGAAGCTCATCAACAATGCCGCCTGTACGTCGCGGTTTCGGCGGCCATGTTGCTGCTGGTGCTGGCAGGGTTTGCACGAACGTTCTATGGCCGTTCGTACTTCGGATCGGTTGACGTGACGGGGAACACCACCCTGCCTTTTCATTTGGTCTTCCAACGCGTCGTGCTGACCTCGTGGTTTGTCCTCTTCTTTACGCAGAGCGCACTCATCCAGATCCGCCGGCAACCGCTTCATCGTCGTGCCGGCCATGGAGGTACGGTACTTACGCTGCTGGTGGTTGTATCAGGTCTCGTCACGGTGATCGAGGCCGCGACAAGCGCGACCCTCGCCGGACTTCCTGAGGACAGGCTGTCAGCGATCGTGTTTGGCAATACCGCAACCCTGGCTGCATTTTCGATCTGCTTTATTCTCGCGATCGTGTATCGGAACCATTCGGCATTTCACTGGAGATGGCAGACGGGCCCAGCCAGATACGAATCCTGCATGTAGAATGCAGCGCTTTTTTAGTCGCCTTATCGAAAACCTGGGAGCAACCGTGAGCCGATTGTTTGAACCGCTGAGTTTCCCGCGAGGCCCCGTCATGAAGAACCGCTTCATGCTCGCACCGCTGACCAACAGCCAGAGTCACGCAGATGGACGATTATCCGACGAGGAACACTACTGGCTCAAGCTGCGCGCCAAGGGTGGGTTTGGCGCGACGATGACGTGTGCGGCGCATGTGCAGGCTGTTGGCCAGGGTTTTCCTGGTCAGCTCGGCATATTCGGTGAGCAGCATGTCAAGGGACTCACAGATCTCGCCCGCACCATCAATTGCCATGACAGCCTGGCTATCGTGCAATTGCACCACGCGGGCAATCGTTCGCCGAAAGACCTGGTCGGGCAGGATCCGGTGTGCCCCTCAGATGATCCGTCTACCGGCGCACGCGGTCTTTCAACGGCGGAAGTAGAAGCGCTTGGTGCGGACTTCATTGCTGCTGCGAAACGTGCCGAGCAGGCTGGCTTTCAGGGCGTCGAACTGCACGGCGCGCACGGGTACATCCTGTGTCAGTTCCTGAGCCCGGAAACCAATCAGCGCACCGATCGCTATGGCGGAACGCTGGCCAATCGAAGCCGATTGATCACGGACATTCTGCAGGGTATTCGATCGGTCTGCCGACCTGACTTCAATGTGGGCATTCGTCTGTCACCCGAACGTTTTGGCATGAAGCTCGGTGAAATCCGTGCGTTTACGCAGCAGCTGATCGATTCGGGTCTGCTCGACTATCTTGATCTCTCCCTGTGGGACTGTTTCAAGCTGCCTGAGGAAGAAGCGTTCAAGTCGCAACCACTCATCAGCTGGTTTGCAGATCTGGATCGAAAGGGTGTTCCGGTCGGTGTTGCTGGCAAGATTCACAACCCTGCCGATGCGGAACGCGCGCTCGAACATGGTGCGGACTTCGTGTTGCTCGGCCGAGTGGCGATCCTGCACCACGACTATCCTGCCCAGCTGCTAACCAACCCTGATTTCATGCCACGCCGTCCGCCCGTAAGCCGTGCCTACCTCGCCAACGAAGGTCTGAGCCCTACCTTCATCAACTACATGGGCAACTGGAAAGGATTCGTTGAAGCAGAGGCGTCGGCAGGCTGAAACCTCCCGGCGCGTGCTGAAAAGGGTGAATCAGACGTCGAAGCGGAATGCGTTGCCGTCGCGACGGACGTGTCCACCGGTTGGTGCAGCAAAGTGAGTGCCGATCACGAGGATCGGCTGGTCCGCAACGGTTTCCATCACGACCCGGCGCATTCCCGCGCCGGCGACGGGATCACTGTCAAAGGTCGGTGACCACTCCGGGTGACCGAACTGGCAGGGATGGTGCAGCATGTCGCCGGTGATCATCGCGCGTTCACCTTTCGACTCGATCAGAACGCTGACGTGGCCAGGCGTGTGACCCGGAGTTGGTGTCAGGCGAATTTCTGGTGAGATGACATGGTTCATCTCGACCAGGTCAACCAGCCCTTTGTCGAATATCGGCTTGATGGAATCCCCGAGAATGGTCTGCTGTTCTTCGTCGCCCTCGGCGCTCCAGTGGGCAAACTCCTGTTTGCCGATCAGGTAGCGGGCGTTGGCAAAGGTCGGCACCCACTTGCCGTCCACCAGCATCGTATTCCAGCCCACATGGTCGACGTGCAGGTGCGTGCAGATGACGGCATCAACGGAGTCTGCCGGGCAACCAGCATCGGCGAGACTCTTGAGGAAGCCGGTTTGTAGTGATTGACCACCGAGCAACGAGCGGGGCTTGTCATTGCCAACACAGGTGTCGACGACGAGTCGCAAACCAGGTGCTTCGACCACGAGTGCATGGATCGACAGCTTCAGTGCACCGTCTTCGGTGACGAAGTGTGGAAACAACCACGGCATTTCCCTGAGCACTTCCGGCTTCGCCTGTTTAAGGAACCCGTGTTCGGGATGGTATGGGACCGGCATTTCCATTTCGACGATGCGCTTGATGGTAACGTCGCCAATCTTCCACTGGATCATTGCTTCGTTTCTCGTGGGCTAGTCCGAACGAAGTATGCCTTGATCCTTGAGTCGAATCGCTATCGGCTGCTCACTGTTTTCAGGAGATTACAGTCGGGAAGCGACCAGTGCCTGTCGAGTAACTCCGGAATGTCAGTGGCGCGAACAGGCCGGCTGAAATAGAAACCCTGCTGGTTGTCACACGCCATAGAACGGAGAAGCTCGGCCTGATCCTGCGTTTCGACACCTTCTGCGGTGACTTCCATCCCCAGGCTATGTGCCATGGCCAGCACTGCGCGAACGATAGCGACATTTTCGATGTCGGTCATGAGACCGGTAACAAAACAGCGATCAACCTTGATTCGCGATATGGGCATCCGCGTCAGATAAGCCAGTGATGAGTAACCCGTACCGAAGTCATCGAGGGCGATCCTTACACCTTTCGACTGAAGTGCTTTCAGTGCATCCCGGATGCTTCCCGAGTTCTCCATCAGCGTGCTTTCCGTCACTTCGAGTTCGAGATGGGCAGGCGCCAACCCCTCGTCTGCGAGTACCGAGAGCACCAGATCCGCCAGGTGTGGGTTGGCGAACTGAACGGGTGACAGATTCACGGCGACAGTAATGTCCGCTCCCTGGTCCACCCACCGTTTCGTATCGCGAATGGCTGTTCGCAAGACCCACTCCCCGATCCGGTCGATCAGCCCCGTTTCTTCTGCGAGGGGGATAAAGTCCAGCGGGGGAATCAACCCGCGTACTGGATGGTCCCATCGGATCAGCGCTTCGACCGATGCTGTTCGTCCGCTTGTCAGTTCGATCTGCGGTTGATAGACGAGATGAAATTCGTTCTTTTCCAGCGCGTTGCGCAAGCTCGACTCAAGCTCGATTCGTTGTGTGATCTCACGAGTGAGCGCGGAACTGTAGAGCTTGGCGTTGTTGCGGCCGGTTCGCTTGGCGTGATACATGGCGGTATCGGCGTGTTTCAAGAGCGTAGCGCCGTCAACACCGTCTTCCGGGTAAACCGCTATCCCTATGCTTGTCGTCAAAGTGATCTGACGTCCTTCCAGAACAAAGGGTCGGCGCATGGTGTCGACGATACGCCTGGCGATTCCTGTCGCATCCTGAGGTGTCTGCATGTCGAGGATCAACACGGTGAACTCATCACCGCCCAGACGTGCGATCTCTATTTTCTCTGCCAAGGCCATCAATTGATTACCCGGAAGATTGGAGGCTCGGCCGACCAGGTCTCCCGGTCGCAGGCATTCCTTCAGTCGTTCTGCGGTCCATTTCAGGAGGACGTCGCCCGAGGCGTGACCCAGCGTGTCATTGACGTTCTTGAAGCCATCCAGATCCATGAAGAGTACGGAAAGCTGACGATTTGCCAATCCCGCGCGGCGGATTTCCTTGTCCACGCGTTCCAGGAACGACTGACGATTGGGCAGTCCGGTCAACTCATCAAAAAAGGCCAGTCGAGTGACACGTTCATGGATGGCTCGGCGTTCGGTGATGTCCCTGGCCAGTATGATCACGGACCTTTGTTCCGAGCGAGTTTCTGGCTTGCGGGAAATCGACAGCTCGAACCACGTCGTTCGACCCTCCAGTTCCAGCCGGAATTGAGCACCTTCCGAGTGTCCATCCCGAATTGCATCCTCCAGCGCCAGATTGCAGATCGCGGCAGCCTCCGGACCGAGGAATTCGTTGAACGACTTGTCAGTAAACCAGCGGGCGTAGGTACTCAGAACATGCGACGAAGGTATTCGACAATCAATACACCGCCCGTTCTGGTCGACTTCGAACAGCAAGTCAGGGATAGCGTCGAGAACGCCGGCATGACGTGCTTCGGCGTTGCGCAATGTCAGCGCAGCCTGATAACCACGAAACAGATAACGTACCCGATGTCCGACCAGACCCCAGTTGACGGGTTTGGCAAAAAAATCGGTAGCGCCAGTCTGGTAGGCCAGTTCGATTGACTGCAAGTCATCCATGCCGGTGACCATGACGATCGGCAGAAGGGGGTCCGCCTCGAGCCGCAAGGCAGCGCATACAGCATGGCCGTCCATGTCCGGCATGTCGACGTCGAGCATGATCATGTCTGGTGGTGACCTGCGAAATTCCACCAGGGCCGCAGTCCCGGAGTGGGCTACTCTGGTTGCAAAGCCTGCCTTGTGCAGGGCAGCACACATGATGGTGCAAGCATCTGCATCGTCATCGACCACCAGAACTGTGAGTTGGTGCCCGGTCATGGTTGTCTTGAATCCTGGCGCCTGAGAACGCTCTGCAGGGCCTGCACTGTTGCGGCTTGCGCGCGCCGCGTTGGTTGGACGAGAGCTTGTGCAGCACTCAGCTGGTTCCCTCGCGCATGCCCTTCCATTGCCTTGAGGTATGCAGCCAGTGTGTCTGCCCCAAGATTTGCCGCACTGGATTTCCAGCCGTGTGCGAGCTGTCCAAGCTGGTCGAGGTCGCCAGATTCCGATGCAGTGGACAGCCGGTTCATCTGCTGATCGGCGGAATTCAGAAACGAAGTGATCAATCGGTGCAGCAGGGCCGGGCTGCCGGTTTCGTCGAGGTCCAGCAATGTCTGGATTGTCTTTTCGTTGATGAGCGATCGCGCAGCTGCAGGGTCCAGATGAACTGTCCGGGATGGCGTTGTTGGCGATTGTGTTTCGGTCAGCTCGTCCTGCGTGTTGTCGAGCCATCGGCCGATGGTCATGCGCAGCGATTCGAGTCTGAAAGGTTTTGCCAGGAAGTCATTCATTCCCGCGTCGAGACAAACCTGTTCATCTCCCGGCATGGCATTGGCAGTAAGCGCGATGATCGGCAGATCCTTGTAGTGCTGCTCCGGCATGGCACGAATGGCGGCGGTGGCTTGATAACCATCCAGTACTGGCATCTGGCAATCCATGAGAACGATATCGAATCGACCAAGCCGAACCTGCTCAACTGCCTGCAGTCCATTTTCCGCCACGGACCAAGACAGTCCGAGTTTCGTCAGCATGGCCATGGCGAGCACCTGGTTGATGTCGTTGTCTTCAACCAGGAGAACGTGACCCTGTAGTGTCCTGGTCGCCGATGCAGTCACCTGTGGGTGGCTGATCGAAGTTGAACCAGGCACTGATTTCAACGAGGAGAGAGTGTCAAACAAGGCTGAGTGCAGATCGGATTGCCGTACGGGTTTATTCAGATACCGTCGTAATCCGGCGGCTGAACGGGTTGCTGCATCGGCGTGGATATAGGTTGAACTCAGCATCACCAGTGGTGTCGCGGACAGCACTGGGTCTTCCTGAATGGTTTGAGCGAGAACTAGCCCATCCATCACCGGCATGTGCAGATCAAGGATGCCCAGTTCAAACGGCTGGCCAGCGTTTGCAGCAGACGACATGGCAGCCAAAGCCTGCTGCCCGCTTTCGACGCTCCGTACGATCATGCCCCAGGACTGTAACTGGTATTGGAGGATTTCTCGATTGACGGCATTGTCGTCCACAACAAGAGCGCGAACGCCTTCGAATGAGGAATTGTCAGCGCGGGCCGGGGTGACGGTCGCCAGAGGCAGCTTCAGATCGACAATAAAACTGGAGCCAATGCCAATTTCGCTTTCCACGCCGACCACGCCACCCATGAGATCGAGCAATCGTCTGCATATCGCCAGGCCAAGTCCGGTACCGCCGTATTGGCGTGTGGTGGATTCATCGGCCTGGGAAAAATGATCGAAAATCCGACCGATGGAATCTGGCGCTATACCACTACCGGTATCCTGCACGGAAATTCGCACTGCAGCCTCGTCCGCTGTTTGATTGAGCAGGGTCACGCGGATGACCACTTCGCCCTCGGTCGTGAATTTCACCGCATTGCTGATGAGGTTGGCGATAACCTGACGTAGTCGAAAGGGATCTCCGTGCAACATGAATGAGGACTGCGGTGGTGAGAACTGACAGGCCAGCTCAAGTCCCTTTGCTTCCGCTGGTCGAACGAACATGGCGGTTGCTTCTTCAACGACGTCTATCAGACTGAAATCGACCGCTTCCAGTTCCAGCTTGCCGGATTCGATCTTGGAGTAATCGAGAATATCGTTGATCACGCCCAGGAGATGTTGACCTGAGCTGTGCACGGCCTGAGTCCACTGGCGCTGCGCCGCATCCAGAGTGCTGGTGAGCAGGAGTTCGGTCATTCCCAGAACGCCGTTCATGGGCGTCCTGATCTCATGGCTCATCGTCGCCAGGAACTGACTTTTGGCTGCGCTGGCGGCTTCTGCCCGGGAGCGTGCGTCTTCGGTCTCGGCGATGGATCGGGACAACCTCAATTCGGTTTCGAGCAGTGAACGGGTGGACACCCCGGAGCCTCGACCGACGATCATCAGCACAATGGTGCCGGCCAGTACGATAGCCGCTCCGATCTGCTCGATTGCGCCATTGGTAACGAACAGGGCCATGGCTGTCGGGAACAGTGCGGCAGCCTGAAAACCATACATAGCGGGTAGTTGCATGGTCAGTGTGACCATCGACACTGCTGTGACCGCCAGCAGTGTCAGGCATAGCAGCATCGATTCGGTATGCGAGGGTTCCGGCATCAGTGTTACGGGTCCGAATGACCAACTGGCGCCTGCGACGACGGCTGAAGCGGCGAATGCCCACCGCCAATAGGGGTGTGTCTGTGACTGAGGTGTTGCGCGAGTGAATGCTGACCACATGGTGTAACGTGCAGCGGCAACCACCAGCAATACGACTCCCCAATCAAACATGAGTTCAGCGGGGAAAAAGGGCCACAGGAGGCCAACGAAGACGACGATCACCACGACCGTCATGATGACGCTGAGACGCAGACGAACAAAAGCCATGCGCAGGAGTGAAGCGGTTACTTCAGCGTGCAATGTCCCCTGGACTCCAGCGTCCGTAGATTTGTTGGCGCGCGCATCGAGAGTGGTGCTGGAATTCGCCTGGCGCATATATGCGGATCTTCCTTGAAGGAATCATTGTGCATGCACCACGGGCGCTCGTGGTCATCAACCGACGGGAGTGTGTGCCCCTCAACAAGCCTGTAGAGAACAGGTTCCCAGTGTGGGCGGCTTGGGTCGGCGACCAAGCAGAAGTGTGTTGGAGAAGGCTCTTTGCGGGTGCGGGCGCAGTGAGGAATCCGATAGATCCTGAAACGATTAATGCGATATGACGTCGAGCATTCTCTTCAGCGCAAAGTGCCTGTAGCTGTCGAAAGCAAGCGATTCGACTTCATCCCAATTCACGCCTTGTTCGGCGTTCAGTGCAATCCAGCCGTTGTGCGCCATGTAAGCGGGCAATGAGTAACGGGGGTCCAGGATCAGCGCATCCTGTCGATCTGGTCCTACCCAGAATGCCAGTTTCAGCTGCCCGCCATAGCGCCACGCCTGTGTAAAGGTCTTTTTGCCTGCCACCCAGACCGGGTTGCCGAAGCTCGTGGACGCGCTTGTTTCCGGCAGTGCGAGACAGATGGCTGCAAGCCGCTTCAGTATGTTCTGGATACGGGGCGGGCTCATCGGATCGATGTCGCTGGCGGTCATCGGTTTAGGTGCTGTAATCCGAATGACTGGGGGCATGTTCTCTTTCAGTTGGCGCGGTGCGATCCACTCATAGGTTTCCCACACACGCAGGGCGACGGTCCTCCACGACAAGCGCTTGTTGAGTTCAATGCCCACCCATCCACGGGGCCCGACGTAAGGTGGGACGAAGTAGTATTGAGGCTCGATGGTGACATGGTAGAGCTGCGCACCCGGCCCCATCGCCAACAGCAAGGCAACACGACCGTCACCGTGGTGATTCACCGAGAACGTCGCGAAGGTCTTGTCCGCAACACGAAAGTTGGGGGAGCCATGGGAGACGACCTCCGTGGTTTCTGGCAGGTGCAAGCAAATTTCTCGCACTGCATCCAAGACGGTCTTGGCCTGTTTCGAGCTTTTTTCTGCCATTTGGAGTGTCCCGGGTTTTGTTGGTCAGGGTACTCCAGCACCTGCTCAGTGAGCGATACGTCAAACGCTGAAAATGCAGTACTCTT
Organism: Gammaproteobacteria bacterium; assembly: GCA_043719475.1. Classification (GTDB taxonomy): domain Bacteria; phylum Pseudomonadota; class Gammaproteobacteria; order Pseudomonadales; family Azotimanducaceae; genus SYFY01. Next base: position 10,591 of record JAYSTS010000135.1, read on the forward strand.
TCGCCCTTGATTCAGTTCTACAAACGGGAGCGTCGGGTATGCGCATTGGCATCATGATCGGGGCGGACGGCACACGGGCGACCATCGACGATGTCGTGGCTCGGGCGAAAGGCGTAGAAGCTGCCGGGCTCGACAATGTCTGGCTTGCCAATATTTTTTCGTTTGATGCGATTACGACACTTGCCATTATTGGTCGTGAAACCACGCGGATCGGATTGGGGACCGCTGTGACACCAACCTATCCACGGCATCCAACGGCGATCGCACAGCAGGCCATGACCACTCAGGCCGCAAGTTCTGGCCGCTTCACCCTGGGCATCGGGTTGTCGCACAAGGTCGTGATCGAAAACATGCTGGGCTTCTCCTATGACCAGCCCGCCAAACACATGCGGGAATATCTCAAGGTGCTGATGCCGCTGGTGCGTGGCGAAGCCTGTGACTTTGATGGTGAACAGTATCGTGTGCACGGACTGAAGCTCGATATCCAGGGAGGTACCAATCTGCCGGTGGTCATCGCTGCCCTCGGACCTTCGATGCTGAAGCTGGCCGCCGAACTGTCTGACGGCACGAATACCTGGATGGTAGGCCCAAAGACGATGGAAGGGCACATCATCAAATCGCTGCGACAGGCAGGACTGTCATCACCGCGCGTCGTTGGCGGGTTTCCGGTTCTGCTGACGAACAAGCCAGACGACGCAAGGGCAGAACTCGGAAAAATGCTGACGGTATATGGCCAACTGCCAAGTTATCGCGCGATGCTGGACAAGGAAGGCCTGAAAAACCCTGAAGACGTCGCGATTCTCGGTGATGAGAATCTGCTACGCGGGCAGATCAAGCGACTGGCTGATATGGGCGTAACGGATTTCAACGCCGCAGTGATGTCCTCGGATCCAGCAGCCTATGACCGCACACTCGAGTTCCTTGGCAGTATCGTGAAGGGTTAGGAAAGCGCCCACGGTTACTTAGAACTCCCGGTAGTCACGGCCTGATCCTCACGGCATGTTTGCGATGGACATGGTGTGGTGGCGGTCACAACGACGGCGAAGGCAGGGGCGACTCTCATCGGGGAGGAGGTTCATTTTACATGGGCACCTGGGCGCTTGAGAACGTAGCGATGCTTCCGGATGAAATCGAAGTGCTTGCAGCGTCTGCGGGACACGAAGGATTTCGCTTTGTTGATCGATTGATCGAGGATTATCGATCGGGAGCTAACACTTTCGCCAAACCGGGAGAGGTGTTGATTGCCATTCGGCAGAACGGTCGACTTGTTGGCGTCGGCGGACTAAACATCGATCCATTCGAAGGGTCCGGTAATGTAGGACGTCTCCGGCGTCTGTATGTCGATCCGAATTTTCGAGGCCGAGGTGTGGGACGCGCTCTGGTTCGCGCCCTGGAGGCGATCGCTGTCCAACACTTCTGTACCCTGCGACTGTTCACCGACGATCATGATGCGGCCAGGTTCTACCGGTCTTTGGGTTATGCCGCCGTGTCGTCAGATGCCAATGCCAGTCACCAGAAATTATTCACAGACAGACCATGAGATGGAAGGAGAAGCAAATGTTGCAGTCGCTGAAAGGAAAAGTTGCGTGGATCACTGGAGCCGGCTCAGGGATTGGCGAAGGCGCTGCCATCGCCCTGGCTGATGCCGGGATGACCGTCGTTCTATCAGGTCGCAGGGCTGACAAACTTGCCGATGTAGCGCAGAAAACCGGAGGTGAGATACTGCCGCTGGATGTTGCTGACAAGTCTGCGGTACGCAAGACCGTTGAAACCATCATCGCCAGGCATCTTCGCATTGATGTACTGGTTTCCAGTGCCGGTTTGAACGTGAAGAACCGCAACTGGAAATACCTGACGATGGAAGACTGGGATCAGGTGATTCGCGTGGATCTCGATGGCGCGTTCTACTGCGCGCGAGCGGTATTGCCACACATGATCACGCAGCAAGACGGACTCATCATCAATATCTCATCGTGGGCGGGCAAACACGTCGGCGCGGTGACCGGGCCTGCGTACTCGGCTGCGAAGTTCGGGATGAACGCGATGAATGAAAGTATCAACATCGAAGCGGGTATTCACGGCGTCCGGGCAGTAGCCTTTTGTCCCGGTGAAGTCGCGACACCGATCCTCGACAGTCGCCCGGTACCACCTTCTGCGGAAGATCGAGCGCGCATGGTGCAGCCTGAAGACTGCGGTGAAACGATCCGTTTCCTGGCCATGTTGCCAAAACATGTGTGCATCAATGAACTGACTATTTCACCGACGTGGAATCGAGGGTATGTCGCACAGGCGCGGTCGATACTTTAGCGGTGGAACGAAAGCAGGAAAAATTGAGGCGGAGAATTATGGCCGCTTGGCTCCTGCCCACAAGTTCGCGTGCTGATGACCTTTAGAGGTTACAGAAGTTACAGAAGCGACACCTACCGCGTTGCGCGTCTTTCAGATCGTCACCAGATGAACGTCGCCTGCACTTTTTACCGAAGCGGTAGAAACCGAGCGGTCAAACGTGACCAGGCGCCCACTACGATGTACTGCGAGCGACAGAAGATAAACGTCAGTCAGTTGCCTGGATCCCAGGACGTGGCGCCATTCGATGCTTTCCGTTTCGAGAAGACTGACCTCGTCAGGCCAGAACTCGTGCCAGGGCGTTGCGGTAGCTGTCCGCAAACGCGAAGCGACGTAGGCAGGGGGCTCAGAACCGGGATAACTCGATTGCGACAGAATTCGAATGCAGCCGTTTTGAGTCAACGGGCAGGACGCCCAGCCTGCCTCGATGTGTGCCTGTATCCAGGTTCGTGCGCGCATATGGTGAACGTGGGCAGTGTCGAGCAGCGCCATGAGGACGTTCACATCGAGCAGCGCGCGCATCAGATTCCTTCCTGTTCACGCAACCGTTCGATGGTTTCCTCGGTCACCACCCGGTCTCCGGCTGGCATGGGATGAAAACCGTAAAACGACTCGGTCTCCCGGACCGACTGTCCAGTTACTGGATTCGGCTGCGTCAAGGCTCGACGCACCAGTGCGGAGATGACCGCGCCGGCAGTTTTTCGTTCTTTGCGGGCGATGGTTTTCGCTGCGTCGAGGATGTCGTCGTCGATATCGAGAGTAGTTCGCATTTGGTCCGTAAGTTGCATCTGATGCGTTGATGCTATTGCATCACTCGCTTGAGGGCAAGGTGAAGTAGCCCAGATATGAATTACCCCGGGACACACCTCGCGAAGGTTTCTTCCGAGGACACACCTCGCGAAAGGTAGGCCAAAGCGCACGCCGATCTTCCCGAGAGCGACTTGTCCGCTACTTCCCGCGGATTTCCTTCTTGAGAAATTCGGCCTGCTCTCTCGGAATCTGGATGAATGGACCGAGGCTGCAGGTTGCGCTCAATTTGTCGACATAGAAGCGCCGGACTTCAATGGATGTCACCGAGTCGAGATTGCAGACACTTGAGTTCCGGACATCGAGCTGGAGCACAGCGTTCTTTCGCAGCCCGGGGCACTCAATACGCAGCTTGTTCAGCCATACCTTGTCGCCACGACCTTCGAACAGGAGATGCCGTTTGTCGAGAACCCGGATCTTCTGATAAGCGCTTAACTGGAGGCAGCGTTCTTCCTTGCCATAATCGGATTCGGTCAGGGTGCTGGCGAGAATTGAATCAACAGTTGGGGGTGGTGTCTTCTTCTCTGCTCTAGCCGCGCAGCCTGCAACGGTGAACAGCATCAAGGTGACCATGGCGAACGATGTAATCCTCATCACAAACCTCCAGACGATTCAGACCAGGTAATTATGCGCGTATGTGAGCCGGTCGAATCAACCCTTCGCTCGCTCGATGCCTTCCATGATCTTCTGTTTGGCCACGTCCGCGTCTGCCCACCGATCAATCTTCACCCACTTACCCGGCTCCAGGTCCTTGTAGTGGCCAAAGAAGTGCTCTACCTGCTGCACCGTGATGTCGGGAAGGTCGGTGTAATTGATGACATTCTCGTAACGTCGGGTCAGTCGGGACGTGGGCACGGCGATGATTTTTTCGTCGCCACCCGCTTCGTCCTTCATCAGCAGCACACCGATTGGACGGCAGCTCAGGAAAGCACCGGGGGTGATGGCGCGTGTGTTGACCACCAGCACGTCGACCGGATCACCGTCATCGGACAGTGTGTTGGGAATAAATCCGTAGTTGCCCGGATAGCGCATGGACGTATACAGAAAACGATCGACCATCAACGCGCCTGAGGCCTTGTGCATTTCGTACTTGATGGGCTCTCCGCCAATCGGGACCTCGATGATCACGTTGACGTCGTCAGGTGGATTGCATCCGGTCGGGATGGCGGAGATGTTCATCAGGTTACGTCCTTGTTTCGTGACTTCTGGTTGAGTGCCGCAATCTCTGGCAGCAGTTTTTCAATCATCAGTTTAGTCTGATTCAGCATGTCGGCCGTTCCGTTGGCGATGGGTCGCAGGACGAACTTGCGGACCCCAGCGTCAAGGAACTGGCGGGCGAGCGCCATCATATCGGCTGCGTCGCCCACTGCCGTGAACCCTTTCGCTTCCTTGCCCAGTCGCTTGGTGAGGAGTGCGTTGTACCGCGCCACCATGAGTTCATCGGGGCTGCCGAATCGAAAGCCGAAACCGGCGCCAAAGTGGTCCGGATCTATTGTTCGACCCAGCTCTTGGGCGCGGGTCTTGATACCGGCGATGACCGGGCGTATGTCGTCGGCGTTTTCGATGCCCGCCTGCCAGCCTGTACCCCATCGGGCGGTGCGTTCGATGGCTTGTTGCGCCGAGCCGCCCACCCACAGTGGCATGGGACGTTGCACTGGTTTGGGGGCGATGGACGCCTCCTGGAGCTGGTAGTGTTTGCCAGCAAAGGTCACGGTGTCCTGCGTCCACAGTCGGGTCAGTATCTCCAGACCTTCGGCAGCCCGCTCACCGCGTCCCTTGGTGGGCGTGCCGGTGGCGAGGTAATCCCGTGACACAGCGCTGCCGACCCCGAAGGCTGGCAGCAGGCGACCTTCAGAGAGTACGTCAATCGTCGCGCAGGCTTTGGCCATGATCACCGGATCGCGCAGGCCGAGGCTTGCGACGTTCATACCGAACTTCAGCTTTCTGGTCCGCCCGGCCAAGGCTGCCATGACACTCATGCACTCAAGATTCGAGTCGGTACCAATGATTCGGTCGCTTTGCCAGATGGAATCCACACCGCCGCTGTCACATAGATCAACCCACTGCCAAAAACCGCGCGCATCATCGAACGTGAAATTGGCGATGCCGATACCGGCGCCGATGCCCATGCTGGTGTCTCCTGGTTTAAAAATTTCATCTGGAAAGTTGAAGGACTTTCCAGCCACGTTGTTGTGAATGTTGTTGCGAATACTGTTGTGAATGCTGTCGTGAAGAGGCGAGTAGCACAACCCTGCCGTGAGCAGACCTTTTTTAGGAGTTGGTTGAGGGGAGGTTGAGGGGAGGTTGAGGGGAGGTTGAGAGGTGGTTGAGGGTCGGTCAATGACGGCGAAGATGTGGATCGAGCGCGTCCCGCAGGCGATCACCGAGCATGTTCAGTGTCCACACCGTCACCGCCAGAAACAGGGCGGGATACAGCAGTGTCCAGGGCGCGGCTTCCATATTTGCCGCGCCGTCCGCAATCAGCACGCCCCAACTGGCAGCAGGCTCCTGGACGCCGAGCCCGAGAAAACTCAGGAAGCTCTCGGCAAGGACGATGCCGGGTACCGTCAGCGTTGCATATACCAGAGCGGGCCCAGACACGTTGGGTAGCAGATGACGCAGGACGATCCACCGAGTTCCGGCACCCATGCTCCGGGCCGCGGCGATGAAGCCTGCGCTTCTAACCCGCAGAGTCTGACCTCGAACGATTCGGGCGATATCCAGCCAGTAGACGGCGCCAAGACCGGCAAACAACAGCCAGGTGTTCCTCCCGACCACTACCACCAGCAGGATGACGACCAGAATGAAAGGCAGCGCGTACAGCGTATCGACAAATCGCATCATCCATTGGTCAACCCGCCCTCCCAGGTAGCCTGCGAACGCGCCGTACGGAACGCCAATCAGCACGCTGATGGCGGTCGCAAGCACAGCGATGCCCAGCGACAGACGCCCACCTTCGGCGATGCGAGTGAACAGATCGCGACCGGCGAGGTCGGTTCCAAACCAATGGCTGGCGCTGGGTGGTGCTTCGAGTGCATCCCAGTCGACCGCTTCGGATTCCCAGCTGGACAACGCAGGAACGAACACAACAAACGCAAAAATGAGGCCGAGCAAGGCAGACATGACCCAGGCTGCCGGCGAACCAAAAAGCGTTTGCGTGAGACGATTTGTCATACGCAGACCCGCGGATCGAGCAGTCGATAGAGGATGTCTACACAGAAGTTGAAGAGCAGGATCAGAGCCGCAAATACCAACGCTACACCCATGACCAGCGTGTAGTCACGATTGATGGCGGCCTGAACAAAATAGCGGCCGATTCCCGGCAGTTCAAACACCTGTTCGACTACAACTGTACCCGTTAACAAACCTGCAGCGAGAGGCCCCAGGTAGGAGACCAAAGGCAACGCGGCGATGGGAAATACGTGGCGAAGCAGCAGGCGGAACTGAGGTAGTCCCTTGGCGCGTGCGGTGAGCACATGGGGTTCCTGTAGCGCCTCCAGTACGGCGCCCCGCCACAGGCGCGCAATCGCTGCGGCATACGGCAGGGCGGCTGCGACACTGGGCAACAGGTAGTGTGCCGGTGTGCCGATCCCGCCCGCAGGTAGCCAACCCAACAGCACAGCAAAGACGAGGACACAGACCGGCGCGACGATGATGCCTGGAATCGCCAGGCCCAGATTGATCACGCCCATCAAGGCGACGTCGATGAATCGTCCAGGGTGCAGGGCTGCAAACGTTCCGACGAGCATCCCTAGAAACAATGCCAGCACCAGTGCTGACGCGCCGACGATCAAACTGACCGGTAACCCCACTGCAACAAGTTCGTTCACGGTGAAGTCTTTTTGCCGGAAGGAAGGCCCCAGATCGCCCTGCAACAGACTCATCAGATAACGTCCGTATTGCTCCACCAGCGGTTTATCCAGATGGTAAGCCGCG
>JAYSTS010000136.1:0-2802 GCA_043719475.1 Gammaproteobacteria bacterium
GCGATCAGCCCGACATCTTCCCAGCGCTTGAACCAGTCATCAATGTACACATACGGTTGATCGTGCACGGTATTGATGAAGTTGAGTCGTGAAAACGCACCGACAGCAGGCGCGGTGGTGTAAAGAAGGGCGATGAACAACAGCGCCCAGCCGGCGGATATCCGTGCATCGGAAACCTTTGGCACCGTGAAAAAGCGGACGATCACGTGTGGCAATCCGGCAGTGCCGATCATGAGCGCCATCGTGATGGCAAAAATGTCGACTGTGGCTTTGGTGCCCTCGGTATAGGCACCGAAGCCGAGACCAAGCAGCGTGTTGTCGAGTTTGTCGAGAACACTCTCGCCCGACCCGTCATTCACGATATCACCGAGCCCGAGTTGGGGAACCGGGTTATCGGTGATCAATATCGATATGAACACTGCGGGCACCAGGTAGGCGAAGATCATCACGACGTACTGCGCAACCTGGGTGTAGGTAATCCCCTTCATTCCGCCCAGCACGGCGTAGACAAAAACGACCGCCATGCCAACGATAACGCCTGTTGTGATATCCACGCCGAGAAAATTGGAAAAGACAATGCCAACACCACGCATCTGTCCAGCCACGTAGGTGAACGAGATCAGAATCAGGCAAACGACTGCGACGGCGCGAGCACTCTTGCCGTAATAACGGCTGCCAAAAAAATCGGGCACGGTGAACTCGCCGAATTTTCGCAGGTATGGTGCAAGCAACAAGGCGAGCAACACATATCCGCCGGTCCAGCCCATCAGGTAGACCGAACCGTCGTAACCCATGAAGGCAATGATGCCGGCCATGGACATGAACGACGCGGCGCTCATCCAGTCGGCAGCCGTCGCCATGCCGTTGGCGATGGGATGGACACCACCGCCAGCGACGTAGAATTCGTTGGTGGATCCTGCCCGGGTCCAGATGGCAATGCCGATATAGAGTGCGAAAGAGAGGCCGACAAAGAGATAGCTGAGAGAAGTTGCGTCCATATCAGTCGTCCGCCACGCCGTGTTGACGATCAATGCGTCGCATCAGTGCGGCGTAGACAAAGATCAGGATGACAAACAGATAGATCGCGCCCTGCTGGGCAATCCAGAAACCGAGTTTGAATCCGCCGAAGCGGATGGCGTTCAGTGGCTCGACCAGCAGGATGCCGAAGCCAAAGGACACCATGAACCAGATGGCCAGCAGAACCGCCATTAACCGAAGATTGGCGCGCCAATAGGCAGACTTGTCCAACATGCTCTCCCGATACTCCCCGAAACCGGGCACATTGTAGAGGGTGTTCAGGATCAATTCAGTCGGCGGGCTAAATCATGTGGGTCATGCGTATCCTTTGCCTGATCGTCGGTCTACTGTCCTGCAAGTCCTCGTTTGCCAACATGCAATGCGAGTACGGCATGGTTCGACGCGGGCTGACTCCCTTTGAGGTGCTGCAGCGCTGTGGTGACGCGGTGTTCGAACAAACCCGGCTCGAGCTTCGCGAACCGGGTTATTACGTGCAGGTGGATGAGTGGGTCTACCAGCAGGGCACCAACAAGTTCCAGCGGTTGCTGCGGTTCGAGAACGGCCGTCTGCGCAAGATCGAATTGCTGGACAAACCACGCGGTTCATCGCCTCTGTATTAACCTTGATTCGACAATTATCGGTACGCTGCAGACGCACAAGCCAGCGTCGCCCCAACGATTCCTCCTGTGCCGATATTCGACATCGACCGTTACAAAAATCGCGATCAGGAGATCGCTCCCACAGACATTGGGTATCGTGACTTTGTGGTCTCTTGTGGGAGCGGTCTCCTGACCGCGATTGTTGGGATCATCGAAGATCGCGATCGGGAGGAGGTCTCCTGGTGGGAGCGGTCTCCTGACCGCGATTGTTGGGATCATGGAAGATCGCGATCGGGAGATCTACAGGGCTCTGCTACTCGACGTTTCATTTCTGCTGCAATCCGTACCTTCTCTCCAGTCAATCGTTCCGAAGCTCTTAAATACCCCTGCGCAGCATTTTCGGTTGCGTAGGTATTGTCCAATTGAGGTTAACTTCCTCTCGCCACCCATTGGCTTCATGGAACGACTGCTGAAGCCCTGGACCCGACCATCTTCCAGCTTTATTCATTTATCGCACTATTCCGACTAGAGTCCGATCTCGACCGGCCCGGTGCTGCTTGCCATTCGTCAGCGCAAGTGACGACAGCGGTTCGTGATCAATCTTTGTATTCAAACTATGGGGGGACGTGATGACCGGACCACTCAAGGACGTGACTGTCCTGGATCTGACTGCGCACATCGTTGGACCCTATGCCACGAAACTGCTGGCCGACTTTGGCGCTGATGTCATCAAGGTGGAGAGTCCGATCGGGGATGTGGCGAGACAACTCGGGCCATTCAAGGACGGCGTTCGTGGGCCTGATGGAAGTGGCACGTTTTTCTACTTCAACACCAACAAGCGGTCAGTGGTGCTTGATCTGCAGACAGCAGCAGGGCGGGACGCATTCTGGCGTATCGCGGAAAAAGCAGACCTGATCGTCGAGAGCTTTCGCCCGGGTGTGCTCGATGCGCTCGGCATCGGCTGGACGCAGATTCACTCAAGATTGCCGCATCTGCCCCTGGTGTCGGTGTCCAATTTTGGTCACAACAGTCCGTACCGAGACTACGAAGGGTCGGAGCTGGTGCTGTATGGGTTTGGTGGGGAGATGTACTCAACCGGTCGACTGCACCGGGAGCCCGTCAAGATGTACGGCACCTCGGCGCTGGTTCAATCGGGCTCTGCACTGGTGACCGCGTTGATGGGTGC
>JAYSTS010000137.1:0-17192 GCA_043719475.1 Gammaproteobacteria bacterium
ATCAGCGTCAGCCCTGCCGGTACGAACGGTCAACTCAGCACAACCGCTCCAACAACAGCACCATTCAATAACAACCTGACCACCGAAGGTAATCTCGACTGGATGCACCTTGGACTGACCACTGCTGCAAGCGTCAATCGAAAGTCTGGTGTGCCGGTCCGGCTGACGTACACGAAACTGAATGCTGACCCATTTCGTTTTGGCGACGGTCCGACACTGCGCCCTACCCATTCATGGACCGATGGTTCACCGACTGCTGCGAATGCCGGGTTCTCCGGCGGCATCTACTTCCCCACGCTCAACTCCGGATACACGATCACGGCGCCAGCAGACACACAGACCCGAACCGTCAAGCTGCATCTGGGCGGCTGGAACTCCAATGGCCAGATCGCAATCTCACTGAGCGACAACAGCGCCTCGCCAGTCACGCTCAATATCTCCGGCGCCTCGGTCTACCACAACATGGTGACCATCACCTACAACGCGGCCTCAGCCAACCAGACTCTGACGGTCACCCATACGATGACCAACAGCGGGGGCAATATTGCATTGCAGTCCGCAACTCTTGCGGGTACAGCTTCGAACAGTCCACCGAATCTGGCGAACCCAGGCAACAAGACCGTGGTTGCAACCAACCCACTGAATTTCACGGTTACCGCAACCGATCCTGATGGACCGGCTCCGCTGGTCCTTGATATCAGCAGTTCATCCCCTGCCCTTCCTGCGAGTGCAGTTTTTACCGACAACGGTGGTGGTTCCGGATCTTTTGCCTGGACGCCGACCAATCCGCAGGCGGGCACTTACAATGTGACCTTCCGCGCTCGTGAAAACGCAGGTTCCGGACAAAGTGACACCAAGACAATCACCATCACGGTAAGCGCGAATCAGCCTCCGGTACTGACCAGCCCAGGCAACAGAACAGTCAACGCCGGTAACCTGCTTAACTTCGCGGTGAACGCAACGGACACCGATGGCCCAGCGCCTCTGGTGCTGGATCTCAGCAGCTCGTCGCCGACCTTGCCTGCAACCGCAACCTTCATCGACAACGGCAATGGCGCGGGAACGTTTTCCTGGACCCCAACCGTCGCCCAGGTTGGTGCATATTCGGTGACATTCCGTGCTCGAGAGGACAACGGAAGCGGACAAAGCGATATCAAGACCATCACCATTACTGTCAGCACGACGGCCAGTGGTCAGCTTACGGTCAACGTACCGACACCAGCGCCCTATACCAACAGTCTGACGAGCGAGGGATCCCTCGACTGGATGCACTTTCACCTGACTGGTAGTGGTACACCGAATCGCAAGTCCGGCGTAACCCAACAATTGGTGTACACCCTGCTGAGTGGAACAGCGAACCAGTTCGGGGATGGGCCTTTGTTACGTCCAACCCACACCTGGTCGGACGGCACACCGTTAGCGAGCAACGCCGGTTTTTCCGGTGGCACCTACTATCCCGGCAATGGCGCGAGTTACCGCATCACGGCACCAGCAGATACCACCGAACGAACGTTGAAAGTGCATATGGGTGGATGGAACAGCACCGCAACACTCAATGTCGTTTTGAGTGATGGCAGTTCAGCGCCATTCTCCACTTCCATCAGCGGCGCCTCCGTATACCATCGGGAAGCGGTCGTTACCTACAAAGCCGCATCAGCAGGTCAGACCGTCTCACTCACACTCACCGCGACGACAGGGACCGGGAATATCGTCCTGCAGAGCGCAACCCTGGCAGGCCCTGCCACACCATTGCTGCCATTCAGCGATGATTTCAACGACGGCAATTACAACGGCTGGACCGTAGTGAACGAGTCCATCAACCTCGGCAACTGGTCAGTCGTCAGTGGCGAACTGCGCGAACTGAACATGGTGGAAGATGCCTCCGCACGCATAGGCACCTACCAACTCGGCTCCTATCTCTACCTGAACGCCGGGAGCGGTTTGACCGACTATCGTTTCTCCGTATCGACCAACCATCTGGTTGCTAACAGTGTCCTCGCCGAAGACATGGGCGTCATGTTCCGATACCAGAATGCCAACAACTACTACCGGCTTTCCATGAATTCCCGGCACGGCTATTCGCGGCTTGAAAAACGTGTCGGTGGTACATTCACCACGCTCGCGGTCAACGCACGTGGATACAAGCCAGGGGTCAACCAGTCGATCATCGTTGAAACACGTGGCAGCAACCTGTTTGTCTGGATCAACAACGACCCTGTGTTTGCGGTCACCGATACCAGTCTCACCAGCGGTACCGTCGCCCTGTATGCGAAACATCAGACTCGTTTCGACAATGTGAGCATTACCGACCCGAGTACCACGCCGACGATCGTGTTGTCGTCGCCACTCGCCTATGCCACGCGCAACGGCAATTCACTGGCAACGACAGCCCTCGCTGCCAACGTTCCGTCCGGCGGGTCGGTACAGTTCCTTCTGGATGGCGCTAATTCGATCATCGACAGCACGGCACCATACTCGACTACCTATAGCGGCGTTGCTCCCGGCAATCACACTGTGGAAGCCAGACTGCGTGATAGCAGTTCCGCCGTGGTAGCGACGGATGCGAATACCATCGTCGGCGTAACCGGCGATGAGATCGTGGCCGTTGGAGACAGCATCACCAATGGTATCGGTGATTTCTACGCCTCGGACAACGTCTCAACCCTGGAGCGGTTCATTGGATTCCAGGGACCGCAGACCACCATGATCGACACACTGGACGCGACTCGCGGGTTTACACCGACGATCGTCTTCAACGAAGGTATGGGTGGCGACGACGCCTTTGATGCGGCGTTCACCCGAATTGACTCAATCAAGGAAAGATACCCAGGCATGGACCGGGTCATCATCGGACTGGGTACCAACGACGCCTTCATACCCGTCCCATCGGGACTAGGATGTTCCGGAGCCGCATGCAACAACACCTTCAAGAGCTACATGCAGACGCTGGTCGACAAGATTCGTTGGTCGAACTACCCCACCAATACGGTTCCTTCGAACATAGAAATTCGCATCGCCTCAACACCCCCAGTCTGGATCGGCGCCGATCCGTGGAACAACTCCGCCAATGTGCTGATCAGGGACTACAACCAGGTCATCGCGAGCGAGTTGACGGGCGTCACCGCAGGCGCAAACCTGTATTCGTATTTCATGCCCTCCTCGTCTACGACGACGCACAGGCAGTACCTCTTCAGCGATTCACTGCATCCGAATGGACTGGGGTATGAGTTGATTGCGACGCTGTGGCACAACACGCTGGAACCCGCGAACCCTCTTGCTCTGCCGTTTGTGCCGAGCGCTCTGACCAGTTCGCTGGGTACCAATGTACCCACCGCAGATCTGATCGAAACCGGAGATGTTTACAGGCTGAATACCACAGACACCATCAGTTCCATACCTGCGAGCCTGGCAAACGGACGGTGGATCAAGACCAACAATGATTCGACCGACACCTCTGCCAACTACCTCAGTTTCGTTGTCGACAGGGCCGTTACCGTGTCTATCGCCTACGATGGTGGCTCGACCGCACGGCCGTCATGGATGAGCACTTATGCATCGACTGGGTTATCAGTCAGTACTAGCGATCCGAATGGGCCAACCATGAACCTCTATAGTCGAACCTTCAGTTCCGGTTCGACCGTGACGCTTGGCGGAAACAACGCCACAGGCGCGGCAAACTCGAACACGAATTACATCGCCATCATCGTGGAGAATTAAGCATGAGAAAGGCTATCGGAATCGCGTTGCTCATCGGAATCCCTTGTTTCACGCCCAGCGCCAGCGCAGATGGCGCCGCAGTTTCCACTTCGGAGGCAAACTCGCTCGTACAGGCTTATGCAGCTGCCCTGCAGAGCGGCGATACCAGCGCATTGCAGAACCTGCTCGGTGGCAACCTCCTGACCAAACGGTCGCGGCTGTGGAGCAATCCTGAATATCCCGCGATGCTTGCCGAGACTTACGCCGAGAGTACTTTCCAGGTGGCATCCGTCGACACCGAGCAGAACGGCGGTAATGCCGTAGTTCGTCTGGTGCTCAGTGAGGCCGGCTCCAAGGTGGAAAAAGTGCTCATACTGGCCAGACTTGGCAACAGCGTACGTATCATCGACGAACGGGTGGCAACTGATCAGTAGGGTGTTGCCAGTAAGGTGTGGCCAGTGAGGTGTGGCCAGAGATCGTCGATTCCACCCGTAACACGCACCCAGCAACACGCGGCGATCGGTAATTTACCTTTCACTTCAGACTTCGTTTAGCTTATCCTGACAAGATAGTGTCGTTGTTGTAGGTACGACGTTCAGCACCTCGCTTTTAGCCTACCTTTTCGACTGGTGCTGGTCGTATGAAGGCTGGGAACAAACGATGTCAGGACGCTCTTCCAAGTTTTCCCCGCGCTGTCGCTGGGCGGTTATATGGCTCGGTGTTCTCCTCTCCGGCTGGGTAACCGCCGCAGAAATCACCGTTAGCAACGTTCAGGAAGTTCGCAATGTTGCTTTAACCAGCGAGGGCGACCTGGACTGGATGCATCTTGGTCTAACCGACGCCAGCAGCATCAATCGCAAAGCGGGTGTTACGCCGAGAATTGCGTATTCGGTGATATCCAGCCTTCCGGCGCGATTCGGCAGCAATGCCACCATCCGATCGACCCTTGGATGGACGGACGGGTCACCAACGGCGTCGGAAGTGGGATTTTCCGGCGGGGTCTATTTCCCGACGCAGAACTCCGGTTATACCCTGAGCGTTCCTGCTGACAGCGCCACCCGAAACCTCACCCTGCACACTGGCGGCTGGAACTCCAGCGGGGCAATCCAGATCGCCTTGAGCGATAGCAGCGCGGCTCCCGTCACCGTCAATCTGTCCGGTGCGAGTGTTTATCATCACACCATCATCATTACGTACAGCTCCACCGATCCGGGACAATCCCTCACCCTCACACATTCGATGGTGAGCGCTGGCGGCAACATCGCACTGCAGGGAGCAACCCTTTCCGGTCCGGGCAGTAACGCCCCGCCACTGCTTGCCAACCCGGGTAACAAGACGACGAGTGCAGAAAGCCTGCTGACGTTCGGAATTACAGCAACAGATTCCGATGGTCCAGGACCGCTCGGGTTGAGCATAAGCAATTCCTCGCCTGCACTACCAGCCGGTGTATTCACGGACAATGGCGCAGGCATCGGGACTTTCAGCTGGACACCTTCCGCTGCTGATGTCGGCACGTACAACGTCACCTTTCGCGCTGCAGAAAACGGGGGCGCCGGGCAGCAAGACACAGAAAACATTACGATCACAGTCAACCCTGTTTCGAGCGGACAGCTCAGTGCGACCGCTCCAGTCACAGCACCCTTCAACAACAATCTGACGACGGAAGGTTCCCTCGACTGGATGCACTTTGGTCGCACGAGCGCAAACACCATCAATCGAAAATCAGGTATCACGCCGCTTTTCACGTACACACAGCTGAGCGCCGCGCCCGGTAAGTTTGGCCATAACGCGACCCTTCGGCCAACCCATGCATGGACGGATGGGGCTCCTCAACTGGTCGAAGCCGGCGACGCAGGCGGAATCTATTTCTCATCCCTCAACGCCGGCTACACATTAACAGCGCCAGCCGACACCCAAACCAGAACGCTCAAGCTTCATCTTGGAGGATGGAATTCGAACAGCGAAATCGCGATCTCACTCAGCGATGCCAGTGCTGCCCCGGTCACGCTCAATATCTCTGGTGCCAGCGTTTATCACCACCTGGTGACTATCACTTATAGCGCCGCGTCCGCCGCTCAAACTTTGACGGTGACTCATCGGCAGACCAGTGCCGGCGGCAACGTGGCGTTACAGTCAGCAACTCTAGCCGGGAGCTTGGTGAATCAGGCACCAAATCTCATCAGTCCAGGGAACAAGTCGGTCACAGTGCTGACTGAATTGAGCTTTTCTCTCAGCGCCACCGATCCGGACGGCCCCACGCCGTTGGTGCTCGATATCAGCGACTCCTCTCCGGCACTGCCGGGCAATGCGACCTTCACCGACAACGGTGGTGGTTCGGGATCATTTGTGTGGACACCGACCAGCCTTCAGACCGGTGTCTACACAGTGACTTTTCGGGCCCGCGAAAACAACGGCACAGGACTCAGCGATACCGAGACGATCACCATCACCGTCAACGCCGCTGGTAGTGGACAACTCAACGCCACGGCGTTCGCCACTTCTCCCTACACCAACGATCTCACCCAGGCGGGTTCGCTTGACTGGATGCACTTCGGGCTGACCTCGGCTTCGAGCATCAACAGAAAAGCAGGTGGCACGGCGCCACTGGCGTACACCGTGCTGAGCGGTACCGCGAGCCGGTTTGGCGACGGCCCTGCGCTCCGACCCACGCATGTCTGGAGTGACGGCACTCCGACTGCCAGCAGCGCCGGTTTTTCCGGCGGTCTTTATTTCCCGGGTAACACTGCCAGCTTCAGCATTACCGCGCCGGCAGATACGACCGAACGAACGCTTAAAGTTCATCTCGGTGGCTGGAATACCAGCGCGACATTGAACATTTCCCTGAGTGACAACAGCGCTGCCGCATTTTCAAGCACGATGACTGGTGCTTCGATTTTCCACAACGAAGCCAATGTGACCTATCGGGCGGGTTCAGCGGGTCAAACGCTGACGCTAACCCTCACTGCAACCTCAAGCACCGGCAACATCGTCCTGCAGAGTGCGTCGCTTGCAGGCAGCGCGGCCAACCAGCCGCCAAACCTTGCAAACCCGGGCGACCAGACAGTCACTTCTCCCAATCCATTGAGTTTTGCCATCACCGCGACCGACACCGATGGACCGGCGCCACTCATTCTCGACATCAGTAACTCTTCACCACCGCTACCGGTCAACGCGAGCCTTACCGACAACGGTGGGGGATCGGGTGTGTTTTCCTGGTCTCCGACCAGTCTGCAGACCGGAACTTACAGCGTCACCTTCCGTGCCTGGGAAAACAACGGCGCCGGACAGAGCGACACCAAAACGATCTCGATTGTAGTCAACGGCAATCAACCACCGGTGCTGGGTGCAATCGGCAACAAGTCGGTTAACGTTGCGAGTCCGCTCGCCTTCAACGTATCAGCGACAGATATTGACGGCCCTGCTCCGCTAATCCTGGACATCAGCAGCGCATCGCCTGCTTTGCCTACAGGCGCTGTTTTTACTGACAACGGCAGCGGTTCCGGGTCGTTTGCATGGACCCCGTCCGCATCAGACGTTGGCGACTACGCGGTGACTTTCCGAGCTCGCGAAAACAATGGCAGCGGCCAGAGTGATACCGAAACCATCGACATCAGTGTCAATGCAGCGGGTGGTGGCCAACTGAATGTGATAGCAGCGTCCACCGCACCGTACACCAACAATCTCACCACAGAAGGATCGCTGGACTGGATGCACTTCGGGTTGTCGAACGCTGCCAGCGTCAATCGCAAATCTGGGGTATCCCAGCAACTCGCTTACACGCAGCTCGCGGGTACCGCAAACCAATTCGGCGATGGCCCTGCGCTACGACCCACTCATCTCTGGAGTGATGGCACACCGACCACAACGAGCGCCGGTTTTTCCGGTGGCATCTTCATACCAGGTAATGGCGCGAGTTATCAGATCACCGCCCCGGCAGACGCCACAGCGAGGACCCTCAAGGTGCATCTGGGCGGTTGGAACAGCAGTGCATCGATCAATGTATCGCTCAGTGACGGGAGTGCAGCCCCGTTTTCAACGACCATCTCCGGGCCATCGGTGTATCACCATGAAGCCATCGTCACGTACCAGGCGGCATCTGCTGGTCAGACCGTGACGTTTACCCTTACGGCAACTACCGGCGCTGGCAATATCGTCTTGCAGAGTGCCAGCCTGGGTGGCACACCTCCCCCGCTGCTACCGTTCTCAGATGATTTCGCCGACAACGTTCTCGATGGCTGGACGGTCATAGATGAGTCCGTGAATCTCGGCGGTTGGTCCATCGTTAGTGGTGAGCTTCGTCAACAGAATCTGGTCGAGGATGCTTCCGCACGTGTGGGCACCTATCAGCTCGGCAGCTACCTCTTCCTGAATGCGGGCAACGCACTAACCGACTATCGGTTCACGGTTGATGCGTCCCACATTGATGCGAATGACGTGCTCTCGGAGGACATTGGTGTGATGTTCCGCTATCAGAACGCCAACAATTACTATCGGTTGACCATGAACTCCAGGCACGGTTATACCCGTCTGGAGAAACGAGTCGGAGGTGTGTTCGAAACACTCGCAGTCAACAGTCGTGGTTATCGGCTACCTGAGAACCTCAAGTTCACCGTCGAACTTCGAGGCGACCTCATCATGGTATGGACCAATTCGAGTGGAAACGGTGACGAAGGTATTTTTGCTGTCAGCGATAACAGCCTCACGAGCGGAACCATCGCGCTGTATGCAAAACACCAGACCCGCTTTGACAATGTCACACTGACCGAGCCGTCGACTGCACCAGCGATCATTCTCGAATCCCCGTTGGCGCATTCGGTCTCTGCAAGCAATTCAATATTTGCATCCGCTCGAGCACTCAATGTTCCTGCCGGCGGATCTGTTGAATTCCGTCTGGATAACGGTAGCGCGGTAGTGGATGCAACCGCCCCTTATACGACGACCTTCAACAGCGTTGCACCAGGCAGCCACACGGTCACTGCGAGCTTGCGAAACAGCAGCAGTGTCCAGGTTGCTATCGACACAAACACACAGGTTGGCGTCACCGGTGATGAGATCGTCGCAATCGGTGACAGCATCACCAACGGAATTGGCGATGCTTACTCGCAGGATAATATCTCGGTCCTCGAACGGGTCATCGCGCACCAGGGTTTCGAGGCCAATCTGACGAGCAATCTCGACGCCACCCGAAGTTACGAGACCCCAACAATCGTATTCAACGAAGGAATCGGCGGCGATGAGGCCGTTGACGCTGCGCTTACCCGCATCGACTCAGTCCTTGAGCGTTATCCAGCTATGGATCGGGTTCTGCTTCAATTTGGTACCAACGACGTTTTCGCACCCACGCCTTCCGGCCTGGGTTGTGCGGGCGCAGCTTGCACCAACACGTTCAAGGGATACATGCAGACCTTGATCGACAAGATCCGATATCTGGACTATCCAACAAACCTGTTTGCGTCAAACATCTCCGTCCATATCGCACTGACTCCTCCGAACTTCATTGGCTCTGACCCCTGGAATTCGACTTCGAATGCGCTGTTGCGCGACTACAACACTGTCATATCGACGGAATTGACTGGAGTCGTTGGTGGTCCTGATCTGTTCGCCTACTTCATGCCGTCCGCGAGCACAACCACGCATCGCGACTTCCTCTTCGCTGATACCTTGCATCCGAACGGACTTGGTCACGCGGTGATCGCAGCGCTCTGGCACAACGACCTGGAAAGTGCATCTCCGATCTCCGTGCCCTTCGTTGTTGGCGAATTGAGCAGCAGCCTCAGCAGTAATGCTCCCCAGCTTGATCTCGTCGCGGTTGGTGACAATTATCGCCTCGATAACAATTTCACGATCACCTCCCAACCCAACGAGTTGGACGGTGCACGCATGATCAAGACCAATAATGACAGCACCAACACCTCACTGGACTATCTGAGCTTTACGGTAGATCGAGCTGTCACGGTCTATATCGCCTACGACGCTGGGTCCACGGCTAGGCCTGCCTGGATGAGCCCCTATACGACGACGGCTCTGGCGGATATCACGACAAGTGATTCGAACGGCGCTGCCATGCGACTCTACAGCCGGACCTTTATTGCGGGGTCCACCATTACACTGGGCGGAAACAACGCCACCGGTGCTGCAGGCGCAGACACGAACTACATCGTATTCGTTCTAGAGAATTGACCCTCTGGGATCGTTGACACTTTTGCCTGGGAAGTTTGCCAACCCGATCAATGTGTTTCGGATTGGCTGCTGTAAGCTACTGCGGCAGTTCGCCCAACTTGCAATCCGATTCCCGAGCCAAAGTCCTGGATGCACCCGAACACAACGCTATGTTCCGCGCCCTGACGGTTTCGATCAGCAGCATCCTCGTCACGTTGTTGATCTTCGACACGGCCTCCTATTTCCTGCTGCCCAGACCGTTTACTGCGGTGCTCTCCGACTACCGCAAACCCGGAACCGCACAGAAGAGACTGGAACTTCGCGACAGCTACCCCGCCAACTACTATGTTGCTCATCCGATTCGCGGTCACGACATCGCGCCTGACCGGAATCTTCAACATTACATTCACGAACTCGGGTACTACGATATCTGGTCGAACGAGCTGGGCTGCTTTGACGAGCCAGTCGACATAAATGAGTTGGGTTCGGAATTCATCTACCTCGCTGGCGACAGCTTCACCTGGGGTTTCACTCCCCATGAGACGCACTTTGGTTTGATGCTGCAATCTCAACTTGGAGTCCGCACTATCAAGTGCGGGGTTGCAGGCACAGGGCAACGTCATCAATTTGACAAATTCCTGGAAACAACAAGACAACTCGGACGCATGCCAACGCTGGTCATCGTCAACGTCGTGGCAAACGACATCAACGATGACTATGCCTATCCCGGTTTCACCGTGATCAACGGGTATTTGGCTTCAACCCGGGAGCTTGGACCAAACGATGAGTTGCTTGCGGTATCCGAAGAGACCGCCATACAACGCATGAAGGACTATGTCGCGACCGCACCGACATCAACCATAGAGGAATTGAAAGCCTGGTTGATCGAACGTTCCCTAACGCTGAACTTATTGAGAACGGCCTGGAGAGCTGTAAAAAATCGAAACATCGAAGGCGCAACACCTGAGCCGCCAGGCACAATCGCGGAACGTCCTGCCCGGCGAGGTTTTTGGTTGTTGACCGGCGACTACGACCATTATCCAAGTGATGTCGACAGCATCGCCCCGCCAAACCTCGCGGTGATTGAAGCCTGGCAACAGCACGCGGCCACAAACAACTACCAACTGCTGGTCTCGATCATCGCCTATACGAAAGTTCCAGACTACCGGGACTACTTTGTGGATTTCCGCGCTCGATTGAGCGATATGGGCGTTTGCACTGTCGATTCATCCCTGCCGATTGCCGAGCACAGCAATCCCTCGGGGTATTACTGGCCCGTCGACGGTCATTTCAATGCTGACGGACATCGCTTCTACACCGATTTCCTGGCAGATGTACTTTCCGACATGTACAGCGGGACGAGCCTTGAGTTCAGGCACATGAACAGACTTGGGCCGGCCTGCGTGCCACCCATTGGCATGCAGCTATCTGCGGATTGACTGGCAGAAGAACGGGTCCGCAAGGCCAAACCCGTTCGACCAACTATTTCTTGACCAATTCCACGCTGATGACGACATCCACTTCGTCGCTCACCATCGGCACGTACTCTCCAAGGCCCCAGTCTGAGCGCATCAACTTGGCCGTCGCATTCAGACCCACGGTCGGCACCTTGCGCATGGGATGTTCCGCTGCCTTGTTAAGCGTCGCCTCAAGTGTGACAGGTTTGGTCACGCCTTTGATGGTCAGGTTCCCTGTGATGCTGGCCGTCGTGTCCGAGTTCATCTTGATGCCAGTGGATTCGAAGGAGATCCCGGGGTTAGCGGTAGTTGCAAAAAACTTGTCCCCCTTCAGATGGGCATCAAACTCAGCGACTCGACTATCGATGCTGTTTGCATCGATACCTACCTTTACCGAACTCTTCGAGGGATCCTCGGAATTCAGCTCGAGGTCTACGGTAAACGTATTGAATCCAAGCTGAGGTCTGGAAAAACCGAGGTGGGAGTAGCTGAACGTAATGTACCCGTGAGTGTTCTCCAGGGTGTAGGCACCGGATGGTACAGCCACCGCCGCCTGAGCCAGACCACTCACGGCAACGAGTAGAAGACCGAATAAACTGGATCGATTGAGCACAACATCCTCCTGATTGATTAGACGCGCAAGCGTGCCCGCCGCCAATCCAACTTGCAAGCCTCACGAAGTCGCCGCAGCATCGCGGATCATCCTCATATCTCGGGAGCATCAAATGCGTCTGACCCTCTTGCTGCTGGTGACCGCCCTGTCACCGCTCACCTTGTCACCGCTCACCTGGGCCGACGCGACCGAAGATGCCTGTCGGGATCTGATCATGGACTACGCCTGGTATCGCGATCATCCGGATGCTAACGCTTATGCAGCCCTCTTTACCGAAGATGCCGAACTGTCGATTCTCGGCGAAACTTTCAAGGGCCGTGACGCGATTTCGCAGCGTTTGACCG
Source organism: Gammaproteobacteria bacterium (assembly GCA_043719475.1). Lineage (GTDB taxonomy): Bacteria > Pseudomonadota > Gammaproteobacteria > Pseudomonadales > Azotimanducaceae > SYFY01. The sequence goes on from JAYSTS010000137.1 coordinate 12,270, forward strand.
CGTCATCCGGCAGTACGGTCCACCTGATGTCGACCATCCGCATCACCAAGGTGGACGAAGACACGGCAACCGGCAGGAGTTATGTCACTGTTTACACTGCGCCTCCGGGCGCAGGCCCGCATACCGTTTCCGGTTATGCGGCGATCGGTGAGTACCATGATGATTTTCGCAAGTCCGAAGCCGGGTGGTTTATTGCCAAGCGAGTACTGGTCTTGCGATTGCGGGATGCGAACTTCAAGCCGCCCCCATCGAATTGATCCTCAGACCAGTTCGACTCTTCAGTTCGACTCCTCGGTTCGACTAGCCGCCTGTGGTCACTCGGATACAAATCCGGCCAAGCGCTCGGCCGCTTCGGCAAAATCTTCCATGAAGTCCATGACCACCGTGCGCGCTGAAACGCTCTCGTTCATCAGACCAACACCTTGCCCGACCCAATAGGTCGAGAGCGCTTTGGCACCAGGATCGCCGGCCAGCGCCAGTCGATCGATTTTGGCGAGCGCCGGACCACTGACAAGACCTTGCAGGGGCATGGGTAACGGTTCAGGTGCATCGGGCGACTGCCAGGCATCGGTCCAAGGCGAACGCAGCTGACGGGTGTACTTGCCAGTTCGACTGCGCGATCTGACTGTCTGATTGGAGCCCGCACTCAGCATCTTTTCCTTGATGACCGGATGGGTTTCCGCTTCTTGAGTGGTCAACCATACCGAGCCGGTCCACACACCTTGTGCACCCATAGCCATGCAAGCCGCCATCTGCCGACCGGTGACAATGCCACCAGCTCCCAGCACTGCCACATCGGGGTATTGCTTGAGCGCATGCACGATTTCAGGAACCAGCACCATGGTCGCGATCTCGCCACAGTGGCCACCGGCTTCACCACCCGCCGCGATGACTACATCCAGTCCGAGTTCAGCGTGTTTGATCGCATGTTGTTTGCTGCCGGCCAGTGCGCCCACAAAGATCCCGCGCGCTCGTGCACCATCGAGCATGAATGGTGGTGGAACGCCTAACGCATTAACCACCAGTCGAATGGGATGTTTGAACGCAGTGTCGAGTTGTCTGGACGCGCCCGTCGCACGCATGTTGTCACCAAAGTTGGCTGCGATCTGCCGATCCCACAAGTCGTGCGTGGCTATCCCATGTTCTGCAAGCACCCGCTCGACATATCGTTTGTGCCCTTCCGGAATGCGCGCTGCAATATCTTCCGGAGTGAGGTCTCCGGACCGGTCAGCTATGCTGGTCGGCACGATCAGATCAATCCCGTAAGGTTTGCCGTCGACGTGCTCGTCGATCCACGACAGTTCGATCTCCAGCGATTCAGGCGTGTGGCCTACCGCGCCAAGCACCCCAAATCCTCCCGCCTTGCTCACGGCAGCCACCACATCCCGACAATGGCTGAACGCAAACAGCGGGAACTCGATACCCAATTTCTGACAGATTGGTGACTTCATAACGGTCTCCTCATGGAAAATAAGTGTGATCAGCCGCCTTCAATGCGGGGCAGAAAGTGAACCTCGCTGTCGCGGGCTAACGGTTCGAGAAAGGCGTCCTGGTAAATCAAACCATCAATCGCGACAGAAGCCTTGTCGAGCTTTTCCCGGATGCCAGGATATCGGTATTCGAGAGCCGTCAGCAGGTCACGATAGTTAACTGCGGCAACGGTCGCCTCCCGAACACCTGCGGTGTACGGGAGAACGTTGTCTGGAAAACAGACGCGGGCCATGCCGCGTCAATCAGCTGTGTGCTTCGATTGCGGCAAGCACTCGAGGCGGAGACAGCGGTAGATCGGGCACGATGAACCCGAGCGCCGAACGAGCCGCATTCGAGCAGGCAGCCAACGGCGCGATGATGCCGGTTTCACCAACACCACGAACACCGAACGGATGGGTTGGATTGAAAACTTCGATGATCTGCGTATCGATCATGGGCAGATCCGATGCGACCGGCATGCGGTAGTCAAGGAAGCCTGCGTTTTCCATGATGCCGTCCTTGTTGAAGATGTATTCCTCATTCAAGGCCCAGCCGAGACCCTGCGAGGCACCACCCTGATACTGACCTTCCACATAGGCCGGGTGAATCGCCTTGCCAGCATCCTGAATGGCGGTAAACGACAGTACATCCACCTTGCCGGTTTCACGATCGAATGCCAGATCAACGATATTGCAGGCGAAACTGGCACCTGCGCCCTGTGCGTTGAGTGAAGCACGGCCGGAGATCGGACCGCCGGTTCGCGCAGACTTGGCAGCAATTTCTGCCAGTGAAAGCGGTTTGAGTTCCGCATTCACCCCCGGTCGAGGAATCACCTTGCCGTCTTTCCACTCAACCTGTTCTACATCAACTCCCCAGGTTGCAGCCACCCGGTTCTTACACTGTGCAATCACATCTTCACAGGCACGAATGACGGCCATACCCGTTGCAAAGGTGGTGCGTGAACCGCCGGTGACATTGCAGAATCCGGTGCTTTCCGTATCACCAACCAGCGCGCGCACACGCTCGTACGGTACGCCCAGAGTCTCAGCGGCCATGATGCACATGGACGCACGTGAGCCACCGATGTCGGGGCTGCCTTCAACAATACGTACGGTGCCATCATCATTGATATGCACTTCAGCACTGGACTGCATGCCGACGTTGAACCAGAAGCCAACGGCAAATCCTCGACCCGCACCGGCTGGCACTGGCTTGGTCCAGTTCGGATGCACCTTGGCCGCTTGCAGACACTCCTTGAATCCAATGACAGGGAACTTTGGACCGTACGACGCCTGGGCGCCTTCTTCCACCGCATTCTTCATGCGCAGATCGATTGGGTCCATGCCGAGCTTGATCGCAATTTCATTCAGCGCTATTTCCATGCAGTGCATGGACTGCGGTGCACCGGGCGCGCGGTAAGCAGCAACTTTCGGCTTGTTGTTCAGAACGTCGAACACTTCAACCTTGAAATTCGGGATCGTGTACGGCGCAAAAATGGCCATCGCCGCCGGACCCACCGGGGCGCCCGCAAAGGCTCCGGCTTCCATCGCAATCCAGGCCTTTGCCGCAGTAATCGTGCCGTCCTTTTTCGCGCCAACCTTGATTCGCGCAATGGAGCCCGAAGTCGGTCCGGTAGCACGGAATACTTCTTCACGTGTCATCACCATCTTCACCGGTCGACCGGATTTTTCTGCCAGCAGAATGGCCAATGGCTCGAGGTAAACCACCGTCTTGCCGCCAAAACCGCCTCCGATCTCGGTCGCGATGAAACGCAGATCCGATATCGAACGGCCCAGAATTTTCGCAGCCTGGGCGCGTGTATCGAAGTGACCTTGGGTGGCGAGCCACACGGTCGCCTGACCCGTCTCATTGATTGTCGCTGTGCACGCGTGAGGTTCGATGTAGCCCTGATGCGCCATCGGCAAGCGATGTTCACTTTCGTGAATGATGTCCGCTGCCGCGAAGCCGTCATCGAGATTGCCACGTGCCAGGGTCATCACCGATGCGATGTTGCTGGCCTTGGTCGCTTTTTCCGGGAGCCCCTTGGTGAAGTTGTTCGGATTGAGCAGCGTCGCGCCGTCTTTCATCGCTTCAAGAATATCGAGCACGACGGGAAGTTTTTCGTATTCAACCTTGATCGCAGCCAGTGCGGCTTCGGCGATACTCTGGGATTTGGCGGCAACCGCAGCCACTGCATGGCCGTGATAGAAGACCTTGTCCCGTGCCATCACATTCTGCGCGACGTCGGCGACATCACCGCCGCCTTCGCCACCGAGCTCGCCACTTTCAGACTGTGGGAAATCGGCGCCGGTGATCACTGCATAAACACCATCAATCGCCAGTGCTGCCGACGTATCGATTGACTTGATGCGCGCATGGGCAACGGTGCTGCGCAGGACACGACCGAAAATCATGTTCGGCAAATTGATATCGGCACCATATTGGGCACGCCCGGTAACCTTGTCTGCGCCATCCGGTCGCACGGGTCGGGAACCCACTACTTTGTAATCAACGGCTTCGGCCACGGTACCTTCTCCTGTTCTAGCTGCTGTTCAAGCCAGTCTGTCTTGTGTCTTATCGGACTTGCGTCTGTCTCGCACACACGGCTGTCGTGGATGCGTTGAATCTGATCGGGCAGAATCATAACCGTAAACAGCTCCGAAAAAACCCACGAGGACAACTCAATGGCCCGCATGACTCTCGCCTTCGAAGGCAATGTTGCAGTACTCAAGTTCAACCACCCGGAGGTGATGAACGCCGTCGGCAGCCAGATGCTGGGCGATCTGGCGGACTGCGTCGGAGAGATCAAACGCAGCAAAGCACGCGCATTGCTCCTGACCGGCGAAGGCCGGGCCTTCTGTGCCGGGGCAAACCTGCAGGACGATGCGCCCGCAGATGGCAAGCGGGCGGCAGCGGGTTCGGGCCTTCGCATGACCTACAACCCGCTGCTCATCAGCCTGCGCGAATTGCCTATGCCTATGGTCACCGCCGTGAATGGTGCTGCCGCAGGTGTCGGGATGAGCTTTGCGTTGATGGGCGATATCGTCTGCGCTTCGAAGAACGCTTTTTTCCTCCAGGCATTCGCCCGAATCGGTCTGGTTCCTGATGGTGGCTCCACTTTCCTGCTGCCACGTCTCGCCGGCTGGGGTCGAGCGATGGAACTGTCGATGCTGGCGGAACGACTATCCGCTGAAAAAGCCGTGGAATGGGGTCTGGTCAACCGACTCTTCGAAGACCCATCCGCATTGATGGATGGCGCCATGGAACTGGCGACCCGACTTGCCAATGGCCCGCGATCAATTGCCCTCATCCGCCGGTTGTACTGGGCAACCTGGAACAACAGTTACGAGCAGCAGCTCGAGCTCGAAGCCCAGATGCAAGACATCGCCGGTGCCTCCACCGACTTCGCCGAAGGTGTCTCAGCGTTTCTGGAAAAACGTGACGCCATTTTCA
>JAYSTS010000138.1:0-2790 GCA_043719475.1 Gammaproteobacteria bacterium
CCGGCCGGTGGGAGTCGATTGGTGACATCCTGATACACGCTGCAGCGGCGTATATCGACGTTGAACGTGTGATGCCAGTTGTTCCTGAAGCGGGCGATGGCATCGGCATCAAACGGAAATTCGCGGGCCGGCAGGTAGTCGATGCTCGAGACCGCTTCGATGGTTCGCTGCGTCTCTGTATCGAAGTAGCGAAGGCTTTCGATCTCATCATCAAACAGGTCGATACGCACCGGGCGATCATGGCCGGTGGGGAATAGATCCAGCAGCGCGCCGCGCACGGCAAATTGACCAAGTCCGGTAACCGTCTCGACGGCCTGATAGCCTGCGGCTTCCAGTTGGCGGCGGGTTGCGTGCAGGTCGAAGCGTTCACCCACCTTCAGGCGTAGAGCGGCCGTTGCCAGGTAGTGTCTTGGTGGTAGTCGGTGCAGCAACGCCTGGATTGGTACGACGAGGATGCCGGTCTGGCTGTCGGGCAGGGCGCGCAGGATGCGCAAACGCTCGGCGACGATATCCTCATGCGGCGAAAAAGGGTCGTAGGGCAGGGTTTCCCAGTCAGGAAACTCCAGAACCGGGAGCGCGTCATCGAGAAAAAAACGCAGGGCGTTGGCAAGCTCACGTGCGGCAGCCGATGAGTCGGCAACCGCTACCGAAAATCCAGCCAGTCGAGACGCCGCTACCGCAGTGGCTCGTGCAGCGCAGAGCGCCGGCAGTCCGCTCCAGTGGGCGCGTTGACCCAAGCCTGGAACGAGCCGGTCCGCATCAAGCAATACAGGCGAGTGGTTGGAAGTACTGATGGTGTCGGACTTGGTCGGCATGAAGGCGCGTATTCTAGCCAGATTGGCCCGGCAAACGGGTGCTCAAACAGGATCATTCAAGGCTGGCGACACAACGCGGCCAGCTAATTGATGCCCATCGTTGCTGGCCATGCCAAGCGTGAGCCGCTAAAGTAGTCTGGTTTGACTGTTTTAACCGCCAGACGGAAGGATTCCCGCCGGAAAGTTGATGAAACCAACCAACATTTTTGATCCCAGCTATTTTCACAAGGTCGTGGATTGTCAGTGGGCCTGCCCGGCCCACACGCCGGTTCCCGAGTACATCAGACTGATTGCCCAGGAGCGTTACACCGAAGCGTATATGCTCAATTGGGATTCGAACGTTTTTCCGGGGGTACTCGGCCGGACCTGTGATCGTCCGTGTGAACCCGCTTGCCGTCGTGTGCGCACTGAAGAAAAGCCGGTGGCCATCTGCCGTTTGAAACGTGTTGCTGCCGACAACAAGGGTGATGTAACCGCCTGGTTGCCGCGGATCCCCCAGGTCAAGAACGGCAAGAAAGTAGCTCTGCTTGGTGCGGGACCTGCGTCCCTGGCCGTGGCACGCGATCTGTTGCCCATGGGTTATGAAGTGCACGTCTACGACAAGGAGCCCAAAGGAGGCGGCTTCATGCGTAGTCAGATCCCTGCGTTTCGACTGCCGGAAACTGTGCTCGACGAAGAGGTCAATCTGATTCTCGACCTCGGCGTGACAACGCATTTTGGATACGAGGTCAAGAGCATGAAGTCCATGCTCGATCTTGGTTATGACGCCTATTTCATCGGTACCGGTGCACCGCGTGGACGCGATCTTGAATTGCCGGGACGCCAGGAGGTCGCCAAACACATTTCGATTGGCATCGACTGGTTGTCGAGCGTTGCCTTCAGCCATACCACGTCGATAGCGGGCAAAGTGATCGTGATGGGGGGTGGCAACACCGCCATGGATTGCTGTCGGACGGCGATACGGCTGGGAGCCGAGTCCGTAAAGGTCGTGGTTCGCAGTGCGTTCGAAGTGATGAAAGCGTCGCCGTGGGAGAAAGAAGATGCCATGTCGGAAGGCATTCCCATCCTCAACAACCGGCCACCCAAAGAGTTTGTGCATGAGAATGGCAAGCTCAAGGGCATCATCTTCGAAGTGCTCAAACCAGTCACGGGAACGGACGGCAAACTGCGTTATGAACCCAGTGGCGAGCCCGACGAATTTATCGAGTGCAATCATGTACTGATGGCCATCGGACAGGAAAATCATTGCCCGTGGATCGAGCGGGATCTGGGTATCCAGTTCGACAAGTGGGAATGTCCTGTTCTCGATGAACTCACATTGCAATCGACACTGCCGAAGGTGTTCTTTGGCGGTGATTCCGCGTTTGGCCCCGAGAACATCATCTGGGCATCGGCGCATGCGCACAAGGCGGCGATCTCGATGCATCTCTTCCTGCAGGGTAGTGACCTGCACAAGGATCGCCCCCCCGAACACCTCAACCTGGTCAGCGCCAAGATGGGTGTGCATGAGTGGGCCTACGACAGCACGCACGATGCGTCGGCCCGCTTTCTGGTGCCGCATGCCGAAAAGAAGAAGGCGCTTGCCAACATCAAGCTTGAAGTTGAACTCGGGTTTGACCGCGAGCTTGGTGCCAAGGAAGCGCAGCGATGCCTGAACTGCGATGTGCAGACCGTGTTCACCGACAAGCTCTGCATCGAGTGCGACGCATGTGTCGACATCTGTCCGATGGACTGCATCTCCTTCACTGAAAACGTGGAAGAAGAAGCGCTTCGACAGCAGCTCACCGCCCCTGCCTACAACCGTCAGCAGGATCTGTATGTTTCCGGCGGCCTGAAGACAGGCAGGGTCATGGTCAAGGACGAAGACGTCTGTCTGCACTGTGGGCTGTGTGCCGAACGTTGTCCGACCAATGCCTGGGATATGCAGCGCAGTGTTGTGCATATCCCGCAACTCGGCAGTCATGCCAGCGCCTGA
>JAYSTS010000139.1:0-2783 GCA_043719475.1 Gammaproteobacteria bacterium
ATCCCGCGTTACCGCGTTGATTGGTCCTTCGGGTTGTGGCAAGTCGACCTACCTGCGCTGTTTCAACCGCATGCATGACCTGCAGGACAACACACGCTATGGCGGTGAAATCCTGTTCCAGCCCGATGGTGTGAACATCCTCGATCGCAGTGTTGATCCCATCGAAGTGAGAATGCGTATCGGCATGGTCTTTCAGAAGCCGAATCCGTTTCCCAAGTCGATCTTCGAAAACGTCGCTTATGGCCTGCGCGTACGTGGGCAAAGGAACCGATCCGAGCTTGCTGATCGGGTCGAGCAGGCACTGCGCGAAGCCTCGCTCTGGGACGAAGTCAGGGAACGCCTGGAAGATATGGCCTTCAACCTGTCAGGTGGTCAGCAACAGCGTCTATGTATTGCCCGAGCACTCGCAACGGAACCCGAGCTTCTGCTGTTCGATGAACCGACCAGTGCACTTGATCCGAATGCGACTGCCAACATCGAGGACCTGATTCATCGATTGAAGGAAAAGGTCACGATTCTCATCGTTACCCACAACATGCAACAGGCGGCGCGGGTATCGGATTACACCGCCTTCATGTACCTCGGCGAACTGATTGAGTTTGGCGCGACGCGTGGTGTGTTCACGAACCCTGCGAAAAAGCAGACCGAAGACTATATCACCGGTCGATACGGCTGATCTGGAGTACCTGCATGACTCTCAACAAGAATGATCTGCGGCGTCACCTGTCCGGCCAGTTCAACGCCGAACTCGACGCGATCATCGGTCAGGTCCAGGCGATGGGACAGCTCGTCCTGGATCAGCTGCGTGATGCGCTGAAGGCGCTCGAACTCAACGATGGTGAACTCGCCGTACAGGTGGTCGCTCGCGACGCGCAAGTCAACCAGCTCGAGTTAGGACTGGACGAAGCGTGCCGCGACATGCTGGTCCAGCGTCAGCCTGCGGCTGGTGATCTGCGTCTGGTGTTTGCGGTTATCAAGGTCGTGATGGACATCGAAAGAATGGGTGACCTGGCCAAGCGTGTTGCGAAGGCAGCACTTGAATCCGAAGGTGCGCCACAGAAGCGATTTGGCAGCACGATCGCAGCGCTTGGCGCCAGTGTGCTCGCGCTCTCGGACAAGGCAATCGCCGCCTTTGTGGCCTTTGACGGCGTAGCAGCCGCCGCGATCAAACAACAGGATCGGGCTATCGACGAGCGCTGCAAAGAAATCACTGCGGAATTGCAGGCGTTCATCGCAGCGTATCCGGACTCCACCAGCGGAGCACTGCAATTGATCTGGGCAACCCGCTCGCTGGAGCGATTCGGCGATCACGCCAAGAATGTCGCCGAGTATATTTTCTACGCGGTGTACGGGAAGGAGTTGCGCCACATGAGCGATGAAGAACGTGCTCAGTGGGTAGCCGCCGCCTGAGCCTGGACGGAACTGCATCGCGCAGCAATCACCTGCACGCCGACCCAGGTCCTCCTCCCAGGCAAAAGCCGAAGCAAGATCCGAAGCTCGCAGACGCCTGAAGACCCTGTTACTTTCTCCCTGACCACCGACGTTTTTTTCCCGGTTCATCCAGCGCTGGCGGTGGCGATAGACAAAACAAGGGGAGGTGCATCGATGTCAGGCGATACTCGGATCGACATTTATCTGGTCGTGAATGCCAAATACCACGACACCAATTTTGCGCGCCTTGAACTGCTGAAACTGCTCGCCGAGGAGGAAGACGCCTGGGTCCATGTGGCCTCGGATTTTTCCGATCTTGAGACCATCCGCAAATGCAGACTGCTCGTCACCTATACCTGCGACTTGTTGCCCACGCTAGAGGAGCAGGAAGGTCTGCAATCGTGGCTTGCGCAAGGCGGACGCTGGCTCGCGCTCCATGCGACCAACGCCCTCATTGAGTTCGTGAACGGTAAAGCCGACACCCCTGACCGGGCCCCACTGTTCATGAGTCTGTTGGGTAGCCGGTTCATCGCCCACCCTGCCATCGCGCGGTTCACCGTCCGAGTAAGCGATCCAGCGCATCCACTGGTGGCAGGCCTGCAGGATTTCGAGGTTGAAGATGAACCCTATTACTGTACCTACGAAGGCGAGTCTCACGTGTTGCTGGAGGCTTCCTACAACCAGCCATCTACGGGTTACGTGCAGTCGACCTTCGGGACTGACCGCGAGAGTCATCCACAGATGTACCTTCACAGGTATGGCGTTGGCGAGGTCCTCTACCTCGCTCTCGGACACTGTTGTGGCAAGTACGACCTTCGGCCACTGGCGGACGTGGTGCCGGTGCATCGCGGTGCCTGGCAGAATCCGACCTATTACGAACTGCTGCGCAGGAGCATCCGTTGGGGCATCACCCAAAACAACTGAGAGAATCCGTGAGGAGTTTGCCGCGTCATGGGAAGGGTTGAACAGGAATTCCTCGATCGTTCGAATCCTTGATGGGGACAATTCAAGGCGCCACCGCTCTGACGCGGGGGGACCCTGACTCGTTCGCACGTACACCACACAACGCAACCGCTGGGCGACAAACACAGGGCGTGATTCTGCATAGACCTGGACAATGAAACGTTGTCCAGAAAAGGTCCGCCGCCACGAGGGCACGCTGCGAATGCCAGTTAACCTCGATTGGTTGGTTCCCTGACTTTGTGGGAGCGATCTCCTGATCGCGATCTTCGATGATCCCAACAATCGCGGTCTGGAGACCGCTCCCAGTGTGCCCGGCATGGGCATGTACTAGCTGACTGAAAGGAGTCAGCCGGAAGACGTGACTGAAACCGTAGTGAAGCGCAAGGGGC
>JAYSTS010000140.1:0-17034 GCA_043719475.1 Gammaproteobacteria bacterium
GCAGCAGAAATCAAACCGTAAGGTCACAACCCATGAAGTTGGCAGATTCAGTCATGAGACGTCAGGTAAAAACACCCTGTGGGAGCGATCTCCTGATCGCGATCTTCGATGATCCCGACAATCGCGGTCAGGAGACCGCTCCTACAAGAGACCACTCCCACCAGGAAACCACAAAGTCACGATACCCAATGTCTGTGGGAGCGATCTCCCGATCGCGATTTTCCACCCGGCATCGCGGTCGGGAGACCGCTCCTTCAATACAGCTACACCCGTCCTTGTGGGAGCGATCTCCTGATCGCGATCTTCGATGACACCGACAATCGCGGTCAGGAGACCGCTCCCACAAGAAACCGCTCCCACCAGGAGACCGCTCCTGCAGCAGCGAGGGCTGCCCAACGCCTCGATGGGTTGCACGTCGGAAGCTTTACCAATTATTGTCGATTCAACCGTTTAAGTAGGCAGGCCATGACCGACGTCCGACCGTTTCGTATCGACATCCCTCAGGCCGACCTGGACGATCTTCGCGACCGGCTGAACAACACCCGCTGGGCGGAGCGTGAAACTCCGGAAGATTGGAGTCAGGGAGTGCCGCTGGTTTATGCGAAAGATTTTTGCAGTTATTGGGCAACCGGTTACGACTGGCGCGCTCGGGAAACACGGCTCAATACCTTTGACCAGTTTGTCACCCAGATCGACGGGCTCGACATCCACTTCATTCACGCCCGCAGCCCGCATGCGCAGGCACGCCCGATCATCATCACCCACGGCTGGCCAGGCTCCGTGGTGGAATTTGTCAAAGTCATCCGGCCACTGACCCATCCGGAAGAACATGGTGGCAAGGCCAGTGATGCGTTCCATGTGGTAAGTCCATCGCTACCCGGTTACGGTTTTTCCGGCAAACCCACATCGACGGGTTGGGGTGTTGATCGCATTGCCATCGCGTGGGATCAGCTGATGCAGCGGCTCGGTTATGCCAGCTACTTCGCCCAGGGGGGAGATTGGGGATCCGCCGTCACTACGGCCATCGGCATCCAGAACCTCGGTCGATGCAAGGGTATCCACGTCAATATGCCCAACGCCCGCGCGACCAAGGACGCTCTTAAAAATCCAACCGCCGAGGACAAACACGCCCTCGCACGGGCCAAAGACTACCAGGACTGGGACTCCGGTTATTCCAAGCAGCAGGCAACAAGACCACAGACGGTTGGTTATGAACTGGCCGACTCACCGGTTGGACAGGCCATGTGGATTCTCGAAAAGTACTGGCGCTGGACAGACTGTGCAGGTCACCCGGAAAACGTCCTCAGCCGGGACGAACTGCTCGACAACATCATGCTGTACTGGTTGACCAACTCGGGCGCTTCTTCCGGCCGGTTGTACTGGGAGAGTTTTGGTCGAGCCTTTGGGCCCGGCCAGGACAACACGGTAAAACTGCCCACCGGCTGCAGCATCTTCCCGCAAGAGATCGTGCCAACCCCGCGCTCCTGGGCAGAAGAGCGTTACCGCAACATCGTCTATTGGAATCAACTCGACCAAGGCGGCCACTTCGCCGCGTTCGAACAACCGGACCTGTTTGTCCGGGAGATGCGTCGCTGTTTTGCCGTCATCGATCCGCGTTGAAAGCCTTGTCATGACCTAGACCTCTTGAACCAGACCTCATGAATCAAACCAGTTCGCTAATCAAGGCGCCCCACCGCCATCTGGTGGCATTTGTGGCCGCATTGATTGCCATCGGTCCGCTGGCCATCGACGCTTATCTGCCAGCACTCCCGACCATGGCAAAGTCATTGGGGACCGACATCGTCGGTGTCAACGTCACGGTCAGCAGCTTTTTGATTGGGTACGCCGTCGGGCAGGTATTTGGCGGGCCGATCTCCGACCAGATCGGGCGAATGCGTGTGGCCATAAGCGGGCTCGCTCTGCTGGCGATCTGCTCAGTGCTGATCGCGCTCGCCGAGAGCATCGGCATGGTGCAGATTTTGCGCGCCATCCAGGCGATCGGCGGCGGTTTTGCCACAGTGGTCGCGATGGCGATGATTCGCGACAGCTATCCGCCAGCCGAAGCGGCCAAGCGATATCCGCTGGTGATGCTCATCCTGCTCGGCGCACCGCTGCTCGCACCCGCCATTGGTGCGGCCTTGTTACCCATCGGCTGGCAGTCGATCTTTATTTTTCTGGCGCTGTATGCGGTGGTGGTGGCGCTTGCGTTTCCGGTAATTGGTGAAACCGTTAAAAATCCCGGACACAAGATCAGTCTTGCATCGATCCTGCCCCAATACATCGCGGTACTGCGGACGCGAGTCGATGGCCGATTACTGCCACTGCGATACATCTTCGCCCAGGGTTTGATCACGTCGGTGTTGATGGTCTTTATTACAAATTCTGCCTTCATTTACCTGGATTACTTTGACGTTGGGCCCAACAGCTTTGTTTTTTATTTCGGCGCGAACGTGGTTGTCATGATGGTTTTTTCGCTGGCCACGTCACGGCTGGTTGGCAGGATCGCACCGTTTTCCCTGTTCCGGGTCGGGCGGTCCATACAGGTGATTGCGATATCCGCTGTGACCCTGCTGGTCTATTTGACCAACCCGACTACATCAACTTTCACACCACTGCTTGCCCTTGGCATCGGCACGGCGGGCATGATCGGACCATCAGTCAATGCATTGTATCTGCCCATGTTTGATCGACTGGCCGGTAGCGCCTCTTCACTGATGGCGACCTCGAGTTTTGTGTTTGGTGGACTGTTGGGCGCGCTGGCTGCATATCTGCATGACGGCACCTTGCGGCCTGTCATGACCATCATGTTGGCATCAGTGGTTATCGCTAATCTGATAGCACTCACCATTACACCGCCCACACGGACACCGGCATGAACAGACTCACCGAAGAGCAGATACGCAAGTTCACTGATGATGGTGTCCTCCTGCTCAAAAACCTGCTGGACCAGGAACAACTCGCAGCGTGTTTCGACGCGTGGCGCTGGAGCGTAGAGCACCCAGGACCGCTGGCCAGTGGCCTGTTACCTGGGGCGAAAGGCGCATTCCAGGATCTGTGCAACCCTGATTCGCCGGCGGTTTATGACAGGATCGTCCACACGACACCACTACCGGATGTGGCATCACAACTCTGGGGTGGATCGCCGGTCTGGTACATGTATGAACAAGTGTTCCGCAAACAAGGCTCAGCCGGTCGAACACCCTGGCATCAGGACACATCGTACCTGGCCGTTGATGGCGAGCATCTGATCGCCTTCTGGATTTCCTTCGAGTCGCTGCCACAGAGTTATGGCCTGGAATTTGTGCGTGGCTCACATCGTGGCACGCTGTTCAACACCACACGATTTGATCCGCAGGATCCAACGCTACCAATCTTCCCGTCGGAAACCATACCCAAGCTGCCGGACATTGAGGCCGATCGAAGTCACTTCGATATCGTCTCCTGGGCAACCGAGCCGGGTGACGTCATCGCCTTTCACACTTCGACCTTGCATGGTGGTGGCGCGGTGGATGACAGGGTCACCGAGCGATGCACACTGACCTTGCGCTACTTTGGTGACCACGCCATCTCCGCTGTACGGCCAGGCGCTGCGGGACCGTTTTACGCTGACATTCGAAACCTTGAGCCCGGCCAGCCTTTTCGCCATCCACGCTTCCCGCTGGTGCGGGATGGGTTATCAACTAGGAGCCTCCAATGACCTTCGACTTCGTCAACCCGACCGCCGTCGGCTTCTGTCCTGAACGCCTTGGACGACTGCGCGACTGGCTGAACGCACAAGTCAGCGGTGACAAGCTGGCAGGGGCCAGTGTGCTCGTTGTGAGGCACGGTGTTCCCGTGTTCTGCGAAGCCGCAGGACTGGCTGAACTCAGTACAGGCAAACCCTTCACAACCGAGACCATCGTTCGGCTGTATTCGATGACCAAGGCCGTCACCACCGTCGCGGCCATGATGTGTTACGAAGAAGGCCACTTTTTTCTCGATGACCCAGTAGCGAAATACCTGCCAGAGTTCAGTTCCACCAAAGTCTGGACCGGTGGGTCCATCACGGATCTGGTTGATCAAACCGCCCCCATGACAGTTCGCCATCTCATGACGCATACGTCCGGCCTCACGTATGGATTCATGCAATCCAATGTCGTCGATAAAGCCTACCGGCAAGCAGAAACCGAACTTCCCGCAACGGGAGCGACGATTGCCGATTGGGTTCGAAAAGTGGCGGTCTTGCCGCTCCTTTGTCAGCCTGGATCAGCCTGGAACTATTCCGTATCCACAGACGTGCTTGGACGCCTGGTGGAAGTCTGGTCCGGCAAGACGCTGGAAGCCTACTTCAACGAGAACATCCTCGGACCACTACGCATGCAGGACACCGGTTTTCACGTCAGGCCAGAGAACGCGCACCGTCTGGCGGCCTGTTACAACGTTGCAACCGGTGGTGGTATGGCCAGCATTGCAGCAGCGCGTGTGAGCCCAGCACTCGACGCCCCACCCCGCCGAGGACTCAAGCTCCAGGAAGCTGCAGCGACCAGTCGTTACCTCTCTCCTGCCACCCACTTTTCAGGCGGTGGTGGTTTGACAGGCACTCTCACGGACTACGGCCGCTTCTGCCAGATGCTGCTCAATGGTGGTGAACTCGAAGGCAAGCGACTGCTCAGTCGGAAAACCGTTGCGTACATGCGTACCAATCAGCTGCCAGACAACCGGGACATGGCTGCCATGGGCCAACCGGTGTGGAGCGAAACCAGCTACGACGGCATCGGGTTCGGCCTGGGATTTGCGGTGGTACTCGACCCCGTCAAGGCGAATATCATCGCCTCACCCGGTGAACATCATTGGGGTGGCGCCGCCAGCACATTCTTCTGGATCGATCCACTCGAAGATATGTACGTCGTCTTCTGTACACAGCTCATGCCGTCGTCGACTTATCCAATTCGTCGGGAGTTGCGCGCGCGGGTGTATCAGGCGTTGGTTGGGTAGATCTGTTGGGGGAGCCATCTTTTGTGGGAGCGATCTCTTGTGGGAGCGATCTCTTGTGGGAGCGATCTCCTGATCGCGATCTTCGCCGACCCCAACAATCGCGGTCAGAGACCGCTCCCACAAGAGACGGACGGCGAGGGTTCGCGATCAGGAGATCGCTCCTACAGGTTTCGCTCGAATCTGAGGCCTATGGTGACCTCACCAAGGTCCAGATCTTCGATACCTTGAGTTCCCTTGTAGTTCAGGAACGCGGAAAAACCATGTACAAACTGAGCATGGGTGCCGACTGACCATGCCCAATAGTCCGTGTCAGCATCGTCGGTCCTGGTAGCTGCAGGCCGACTGGGGTCGAGCGGATCAAGGCGGAACCGATCTGCGACCAGACTCACATCCGCCTCCTGGCCAGCATCTTCGAACTCATGGACATAGTCGATTCGAACGTACGGCACAAACACACCCCATGCGGGCGTTGCGGTATACGACAGGTGCACACCCACATTTGCCGTCAAGGAACGCGTGACCTGATTCGGAATGATCAGGTTCAGCCCCAGCGCGCCCTCTTCATTGAATTCATCCAGCCGCACTTCGGTATAGCTCGAACCGGCGTGGGGTCCGTAGATCCACTTCCCTTTGCCAAAGTCCATTCCGCTGCCGATGCTGGCCAGAAACTGTGAGCCGTCGGTATGCCCAGTCGCTCGACGACTCAGTAACCCGCCAGTATCGGTGTAACGGATGATTCGGGAGGTATCGGCGTCGGTCCATCCATACGTCGCCATTGCATCAACGTACAACGACTCACCATGAAACCATGTCCCCATCACCGACAGTGACGATGCCTTCATGAGCATGCCACCACCGGAGTCGAAGTCTGCATTGATTTCGTTGTAACCAAAGGCGCCGCCAACAAACAGACTGGAGCTCAGGCGATAGTCAGCACCGAGGGTGATGTTCACCGTGTCAAAGTCAAAACCGGATTCGTGCTCCCCTGCCGTCTTGTCACCAAAGTGGAAGTTGCCATCGGTGAAAAATCCCCACTTGGCAAAATCGTCAGTGCCGCCTGCGGCACCGCCGATCAGATTTTCTGCCACCCTCTGCAGATCAGCCCCACTGATTCGCACGTTGTCGGTCATGATGTCGAGCCCAGAGACGTCAACCCGCATCCGTCCGGATCGCAATCCACTCAGTCGTTGTAACAGATTGCCATGTTGAACAGTGGTGAATCGCAGCAGCGTATCGACAATACCCAGTATTTCTTCAGGCGCGATCGCCTCCAGTGCCGTGGATATCTGTTCTGGCGAATTTCGGCTGTTGCGCAGATTGCCGCACACCCGGTCGAGATCCATTTCGTCACCGGACGCATTGGTCAACCCTTCCACACGGGGACAGACATCATCGATATACAGCGCCAGTTCGGCCTGGTTTTCTGACAAGCCGATGATCTGCTGAATATCTATGTTGAGGAACTTCAGTGTCCCGACATTGAGTAACCCGTTGTTTGCGAACAGAACTTCGAAGTCCGGACCGAGGCCATTGAAAGTCAGTTGTACACCCGGCCCGATGCTGGTGCTGCCCGTCACGGTAAAAATGTCGAAGGTCTCACCACTGAGCGGTCGATAGCCGTTGAAGGGCTGCAACTCGACCGTTCCACTTACCAGGTCCAGATTGCCGCTGACATTGAGCACATCATACTGGCCGGCTCCGGTCCCACCGATCTCGAACAGGAATCGACCACCATCAAGTCTGACATTGCCTTGAACATTCAAAGTTCCTGGAGAGTTACCGGGAGCGAGAGTTCCACCAGGCCCAATCTGGACGTTGGGTGAGATCAGCGTGCCGATACCACCAAGGAGACTGCCTGCATCAACGGTTACTGGTCCTGCCTGCACCGTGCCGCCACTGGCGACGATCAGATTCCCGCCACCAAGTTGCAGATTGCCGGTCGCGTTTAACCGTGTGGACGCGCCTGTTACGCTGATTCCAGTACCTGTCCGCAGATCGATACGCCCCGTAATTGAGCCGAGCGCGCCGTTGGTGAGAGCAATGTCACTGCCGGGTTGTGTCAGCACGAGGTCGCTCAACACCTGAAGGTTACCGCCGGTGAGCCGCAGGGATGTGATGCCGGACAGCGTGTTGGTCTGCAGGGATCCGCCGGTATTCACCGTCACGAGACCAGATTGGACCGGATCAGGAACTGCTACCGAGGCCCGCGCATCGAGCAATCCTCCAGTGCCGATCAGAATCGAATTGGCACGCACCACGCCTCCAGTCACGGACAGCGTTCCGCCCACCAACTCGATCAGCGGCACGTTCAACACCGTCGCGCCGGTGCCGGACAAACTAATGAGTCCAGTCGCATTGATCAGCAATCGCTGATTGATCACTGCGGAAGAACTACCGGACAGTCGCAGTTCGCTGAGCAGACCAGAACCGCCAACCACAACCTCCGAGCTCGCCAGCAGAGTTGACGTGTTATCCATCAGCACTCGGCCTTGCAGACCTGGATCCGAGCCGATGTTCATCGATTGGACCTGCATCGTCGATGCTCCTGAGGCCAAAACAGTCTGTCCACCCGATTGCAGATTACCGACGATAACCCGGCTGCCTGGCACTTCCAGACGACCTGAATTCAATACCACCGAGCCGAAACCAGTGAGATCCGACATGGCGAGGATACTGCCCGTATTGATCTGGACGCCGCCGGCGACGGTTCGACTACCTGAAAGACGCCCTCCACTATTGACGATGATGTTACCGGCAATCGTCACGCCACCGGCTGGGCCAACGCTGAGATCGCCCCCATTGAGAACTACATTCCGCGCATTCAAGATGCTGCCGGTTGCGCCTGCGAACACCGTACTCCCCGACGTCACGATGAGACTGCCACCCACATCAATACGACCGTTGGTCTGCAGGGACAGCACACTGGGATCACTGGTCGTATTGCCAAGCCGCAGGTCACTCGACGTTACAATTCTGCCTCCGTTGAACACCGAAACACTGGCCCGTGTGTTGGCTTGGATACCGAAATCGAGCCGGAAAGTCGTGTTCAGCAAACCGTCATTGATCACCTGCAGGGATTGCCCCGCCGATCGGCCAACGCTGAAAGTGGAATTGACGAGTGAACCACCATCAATGACAAGACTTCCGACACCACTCAGATTGTTTAGCAGCAGCGTTCCACCGCTCTGCAGGAATAGAGTTTCAGCGGTGAAGAGACCATCGCCCTGCAACACGCCGCGATTGCCAATCACCGTTGACAGGGTATTGACGATGCCGGTGTCGGTGATCAACACCTGCCCGGTTTGTGTATCGTTGCCTGGCCTTGGGGTGGAAATTCGCAGTTGACCTGCGATATCCACGCGCCCACCGGTGTTGACTTCGAGTACACCATCGCCCGTCCCAAGCCCGACAAAAACCGTCGTGCTCATCGCGCCCGAGCCGGCCACGGAGAGCACTCCACCGTTGATCACGCTGAGCAGCGCATCCCCATTACCGGCGCTGCCATTGGAGTCATGTCCCAGAAGGATGTTGGCGGTCTGCCCAACCAGTTCAAGACGCCCGCCGCTAATCGTCACACTGCCGGCTGCATTGGATCCGTTCGCCACTCGCAACTGCGCGATCCCGGTTTGTCCATCGACACGCACCAGTCCGCCGTTGATCACGTCCAGGAATCCAACGCCTGCAGTCGATGTCGAGGCGCTACCTTCAACTTCGCCGACATCAAGCGTCGCACCCGGAGACCGGATCAGCAGAGTGGATGCATTAACCAGGACATCACCGATGGCTGAATTGACCCCAAAGCCACTACCGATCTTCATGCCGGAAAAAACCGGACCGGTGGTTGAACTGAGCACATTCAGCGTCGATCCATTGGCAAGCACCAGATCACCGATACCACCCTCCCCGACATTGAATCTGGTGAAGGCAGAGGTTCCCTGGTTGTCGACGATGACGGTGCTGGCGCTGACATTCAGCTCGCCAGTTCCAGTCGGTGCGCCGATGACCACAAACGTTCCGTTGGCATTCAGATCCGCCTCTCCACCCACTTCCAGTCGTCCACCAGCGGTGAGATCGATCTGTCCGAAGCCCAGTGCGCCGTCACCAACGATCAGATCATCTCCAACTTTGAGAATTGAACCACTGCCATCCACGGTGACCAAACCGGTCGCCTCAGCTTCGGATGAACCCACGATCAAGGCACGTGTTACTGACAGCTCGCCACCACTCTGAATACTGACATCCGCACTGCCCTGCGCTGAAACGACGCCACTCTGCGCCCTAACACGTGAACCAACGCCGATGACGTCGAGCTGCGAGGCTGACGCTCCGGTTACCCCCATGAGCAGTGCCCCGCTGATATTGAATTGACCGCCTGCACTCACCACGACGCTGCCATCGCTGGTGTCGCCAGCACCAATTACCAGTTCGCTCGCATTCCACTGAGAATTCGTCCCGTTGACGGTCACTGCGCCCAGGGAATTGGAAAGCAGACTCAAATCGTTGAGAACGCCGGCAGCAACGAGCACTCGACCCGAGTCAATCCGGCCACCAGCATCAACCACAACTGTTCCGCTGCTGGTCCCAAACTGACTGAGTGCAACATCGGTGATCGCGCGACCGATCACAAAGTCGGTCACCGACAGCAATTGACTGCCTGCGCCAGAAACCTGCAGAGACGTCGTCGATCCGGCACGCTCACCAATGATGACGCCACATTGCAGTCCACAACTGATCAGATCGTCCGCATCCAGCACCGCGCCATTGAGCACTTGCAGCGTAGCGGCTGTCCCCGCGTTGACACGAACACTATTGCCAAGCAGGTTGAGGCGCGAAGCTGCGCCAGTCATCTGTAGCGCTGGGCCTGCGGAAGCGCCAGCCGAAAACAACGTGCCGGCGGTCAGTACCGATCCACCGTTGATGATCAGCGTTGATCCTTCGTCAACGACAACAGAGGCGGTGGGCCCGGCATCCTGATTACCCGGGCCCGGATTGATAGGCCCTCCATTGATCAGGACGTTGCCAACGACATCGATATTGCCAGCGGCCAAGCCAGGCAAGAACAGGCCAGAACACGCCAGTAGCCCGATGAGCCAGCTCATCTGTCCATCCTTTGACATCAATCTCTCCATCACTGTGTGCGGTGCTTCACGACCCGGGGTTCGTCCACCATTCCCGGACAACGCCTTCTGTAGAGTACTCGGTGTCGTTATGGATGCCCGGGAGTATCCACAGGAACCATGGGTACACAGGTCACAAAACGAACGGAAAACGCAGATTCAGTCAGGCAGCTCGACGACTCTGACAAGACGATTCTGCGGGTTGACGCGGATGCAACGATCCGGAGCCCAGCAGGGAATACAGCTGCATCGACCACCGAACTGGTGCCCGGTGACGTCGTCAAGGACCGCTTTGAAATCGTCTCCATTCTTGGCCGAGGCGGAATGGGAGTGGTCTATCGCGCCATCGACCGGCGCAAAGTCGAAGCCCAGGACCGCGATCCGCACGTTGCGCTCAAGGCACTCTCAGCGACCTGGCAGCAGGACGACCGGATGGTTATCGCGTTACAGCGAGAAGCGCGCAAAGCACAGACGCTGGCCCATCCCAACATCGCCACCGTCTTCGACTTCGACCGTGATGGGGATCTTGTATACATCACGATGGAACAGCTCGCAGGCCAACCCCTTGATGAGGTGATCCGGCAACACCCTCAAGGCATGACCATTAGTCGGGTGAAGTCGGTGATTCGAGGTTTATGTCTCGGCCTCGCCTACGCGCATAACAAGGGCATCGTGCACTCGGACTTCAAGCCGGGAAACGTCTTTCTGAATGAAGGCTCAAACCCTAAGATCCTCGACTTCGGCATTGCCCGCGCAACGCCGGTTGCGGGCGATCAGTCCGCCTCCAGCCAGACCCAGTTCGATGCAGGTGATCTCGGTGCATTAACGCCGTCTTACGCCGCGCTGGAAATGTTCCAGGGTGCACCGCCACATCCGGCCGATGACGTGTACGCCCTGGCCATCACGGTTTACCAACTGCTCAGTGGCCGCCATCCCTTCAACAGCCAACCGGCCCCACAAGCTCGCGCTGCTGGTTTGAGACCAGAACCTATTCGCGGTCTCAAGCGCCGCGAATGGCAAGCCATAAGGCGCGGTCTGGAATTTGAGCGCAAAAATCGAATCAGTCACGCACAGGAATTCTTGCGCGTATTCGAAGGCCGCAAGAGCGCGCTCCTGGCGATGAGTGCCGCAGCACTGCTGGCGGTTACGCTAGGCGGCTACTACGCGTACGTCCAGGTCGAGGAACACGACAGAATCGCCCCCGACATCACTTTCGCAGAGCTGCCCGCAAATACCCGGTCGTTGGTCAATCAACGTCTTGTAGATGGAGACATGTCTCGCAAATTTGCTGATCACGCCGGGGCCCTTGCCTCCTATCAACAAGCCTATGCGCTGCACCCACGTAACCCGGAGGTCACTGGCCGACTCATCGACTTGCTGACAAGTCTGGTCGACAGCGCCGTCAATCAGGGAGCAGACAGAAACGCGCTGTTGGCCAATCTGGAGGACATCATGGGTAC
Source organism: Gammaproteobacteria bacterium (assembly GCA_043719475.1). Taxonomy (GTDB): domain Bacteria; phylum Pseudomonadota; class Gammaproteobacteria; order Pseudomonadales; family Azotimanducaceae; genus SYFY01. The sequence goes on from JAYSTS010000140.1 coordinate 11,552, forward strand.
TGATGGATTCCTGGGTACCCATCCGCAGCTCAAGGAACTGCGCGAGAAACTGGAAGTCACACCATGATCAGATGTTTTCAATATCCGTCGGTCGTACTGGCGTCGGTGCTCTTGTGCGCGCCATGTTCCATCGCGGGCACGGAGCCCGTGCAGCAGTCGAACCGGATTGCCAAACTGCAGATCGTCGATTGCCTGTTGCCTGGCCAGGTCCGACAACTTGGCCGGCGAACTTTTCTGTCCGCCCGCCGCCCGACCAAGACAACCACGTCTGATTGTGAAATTCGCGGTGGTGAATACGTAGCCTTCGATCGATCCGACTACAAGACGGCACTGAACGTGTGGATGGAAGCCGCGGAAGGTGGAGACGCCGCCGCGCAGACCAATGTCGGAGAGATTTTCGAGAAGGGCCTTGGGACGACACCCAACTATGAAGCGGCGCTCATCTGGTATCGAAAGGCCGCTGCACAAGGTTATACACGCGCTCAGTTCAATCTGGGCACCCTTTACGAAACCGGCCAGGGCGTGCCACAGAACAAGCTGGAAGCACTGAACTGGTATCGGCAGGCCTGGGGTGTGGCCGCGGACGACATCATGTTCACCTCTGCGGCAGACCGGGAGCAGGACAAGCTGCGCGCCGCACTGGATCAGTCCATAACCGAGAAGGAAGTGCAGATCAATGCGCTGAAAACCCAGGTTCAGGCCATGCAGGCTAAATTGCAGAAAGCAAGCCAGGACCAAGGCGCAGCGGCGCAGTCCGCCCGCACGCAGGCTCAGACGCTGCAATCACTGATTGACCAGCTGGAGACGCAAAAACAGGCGAGCACCACCGAACTTGCTGCCCTGCCACCGAAGCCTCCATCTGATGGAAAGCCCAAGACCCGACAGCCACTCGCAGGCGTAATCGCCAATCAGAATGCAGCGTCGGCAGGTGTGGAAGAAAAGACCTACCATAATCTCAAGCTCGGACGCTATTTTGCGCTGCTCATCGGCAACCAGAATTATGAATCACTTGAAAGCCTCGAAACTCCACTCAACGACGTGAAGCGCGCGCGCAAGATTCTCGAAGAACGTTACGGTTTCACCGTGTTCACGGTCGAGGACAGCGACAACGTCACGTTGATGGAAGCGATCAACGACCTGTATGAGGTGGTGGGTGAAAATGACAACCTTTTGCTGTTCTATGCGGGCCATGGCAACCGGTTGACCACGGGCAACAAGGAAGTCGGTTACTGGTTACCCAGCAACGCCAGTCTCCCGCCCCGTGATACGTTTTGGGTATCTAACGAGTTCGTCTCCGGGCACCTCTCCCGATTGAAGGCCAAACGTGTCCTGGTGGTATCCGACTCGTGTTATGCAGGACTACTGTCCGCAGAACCTTCGTTTCTGCTCATGGGTGACGACGCACCGAGTTATGACAACAGCGAGTTTCTCGCATTCAAACTTGGCAAGCGGTCGCGACTACTGCTCGCATCTGGCGGCGATCGACCTGTCCTTGATAACGGCGGCGGTGGTCATTCCGTATTTGCACGGGCATTCCTTGATGAGTTAGAGAACAACGCAGCACTGATGGCTGCTCCCGATCTCTATCTGCGCGTCAAGGCGCGTGTTGAAACAGCAGCTGCAAAAATGCACTTCGAACAAAAGCCCGACTTAAAGACCATAAAGGCGGCTGGCCACGAGGTCGGCGACTTTTTCTTCGTTCCGAAGGTGTTACTTTGAGCTGAGTCCCCGACCGCGACAGAGTTCGCGATCAGGAGATCGCTCCTACAGGTGTCGGCATCGAGAATTTGTAGGAGCGGTCTCTGACCGCGATGGAGTTCGCGATCAGGAGATCGCTCCTGCAGGTGTCGGCATCGAGAATTTGTAGGAGCGGTCTCCAGACCGCGATGGGCTTCGCGATCGGGAGATCGCTCCTTCTACAAGGGCTCACCATGGGCTTTCAGGGTCTCGAACAGATCAAACCGCACAACACGAAACTCTTCAACTGCTGAAACGCCATAGCGCACGCCCTTGGCCCTCGCCGGAGCCCCGATGAAGCTTTCGACGAGCTGAGTGAAGTCGCCCTGCTGCGCCGCATCGAGAGACTCCAGTCGATAGCCAGCCGTGCGCGCCTGCAGACGCAGCTGTTGAACGATGTTGCGCAGGGGCGTGCGATGTACCAGCGATGCCTGAAGTTTGCGCTGCAGCGTCTTCGAAATGTCCACGGCGTCCGTGACTTCGCGCACTGGACGTCCGAAATACCAGCGTTCAACAACACCATGCGGCGCCAGGCCCGCTGTTATGTGCTCCGGATGATGTTTATCAAACTGTGCGGTCCAGAACGCTTCCGCCGCTGCCTCCGCGACTACGACATGATCCTGATTGTCCTCATGCACCCCGGAGTAGGGATCAATCGTTGCGACTGCATAAGGCTTCCAGGACCGAATGAGCCAGATAATTCGCTCACGAATCTTCAACCGATCAGCATCGCCCAGTACATCGGTGGGCAAACCCAGATCAACCACATCCTTGACGCCAAGAATGGCCATGGCCTCCCGTAGTTCACTGGCGCTGCGAACGATCGTGTCGGCCTCCGGGAGTTCGAACGAATCCCACCGATCATCGGTCACACGAACCAGAACGACTCGCCAGCCCGCGTCACTCCAGGCCGCAACCGTTCCTCCAATGAACAGCGTGGCATCGTCCGCATGCGGTGACAGTACCAGGATCACCCGCCCTTTCCCGGGTTCGATCGTCATTGCAGTGACCGCGTCGGCGCTGGCCTGCAATGGGACAAGCATCAACTGGCAAATCAGCATCGTCAGAATGAATCCGTGTCCGCTACACGAGGAAAAATATTTCACTGCATGCATCATGTTCTCGGTGTAACGATTGGAAAGCGCCGGTTGAAATCATCAAGAAGCGACAGCAATTCGGCCAACGCGCCAAGCGCATGTTCACTTCCAGTCATGCCCGCCATGGGGTCGAGGCCCAGCAGAACTCGTTTCAGCAGTCTGCTGTCCGTGCGCAGCACAGGCACCGTCTCTGGCACCGTCTCTGGCAACAGGGGTGCAACGTCGGCATGAAAAACCCCACGACCGACTTGCACCAACCAAATTTGCGACAAGTCAGTGAACTCAAGTGCAAGATTCAGTCGAACGCCCCCTGCCTTGCCAGCATTGACCCGGATCGCCACCATCTTGAACACGTCATAGAGTGGCATACTGTCGGCAACACCCGACGCGGGACGATTGATTGCGCCCGCCAACATACCCTCAAGCAGCTCCATCGCGCCGCACAGATAGAAGTTTCGCCAGGGCGCCGACTCCGCCTGATAACCCAGCTGTTCATAGGCATCAGCCAGCATGGTGCGCGCCGCAACATGTTGGGGCTGCGCCATCATGACGTGGTTCAGTACCTGCGCCACCCAACGGTAATCGCCCGCTGCAAAACTCACGGCCGCTTTCGTAACGATGGCGTCCGCGCCCCCCATAAATTCCAGGTACCGCTGGGCCGACGCCACCGGCGGATGGGGTTCAAGGTGCGCAGGGTTGCCATCAAAATGCCCGAGGTATTTCACGTATACCGCTTTGGCGCCATGGTTCAGCGTGCCGTAGTACCCGCGGCTGGAAAAGTCGCAGACCAGCTCGTCCGGCAATCGAAGCTGCTCGGCGATCTCGTCCATGTTGTAGCCATGGTTGGCAAGCCGCAACGACTGGTCGTGAATGAACTTGTAGAGGTCCCGCTGACGCTCCATGTAGTCAACCGCCTCCGCCCTGCCCCAGGTGGGCCAGTGGTGGCTTGCAAAGTGCACTTCCAGTTGATCACCATATCGGTTGATGGACTCCTGGATCTGCTGACTCCACGCCAGCGCGTCACGCACCTGGGCACCACGCGGCGTGTACAGATTATGCTGATGGTGCGACGTAATCTCCGACATGCACAGCGCCTTGTGCTGCGGGAACCAGAACACCATTTCCGCCGGCGCCTCGGTGCCCGGTGTCATCTGGAATTCAATCTCGACACCATCGATCAGCCTCGTCTCACCCGTTATTCGGATGACGTCGTTAGGTTGAATGAAGCCGATGCTGCCCATGGACAAGGCAGCACCAAGACCGGCCGTGACAAATGCCTGCACACCCGGTTTGAGCAGATTGCCGTACATGTAGGTGGCTCGTCGCTGCATCACGTTTCCGGCCAGCACGTTTTCCGACAGTGATTCAGTGACAAACCCTTCCGGCGCGATGACCTTGATCTCGCCACTGGCACCCTGCGCCATCGACATGATGCCAAGCACACCGCCGTAGTGATCCACATGACTGTGACTGATGATCACCGCAACCACGGGGCGTTCACCAAGGTGCTGATTGGCCAGATCGAGTGCGGCACGAGCAGACTCCGCTGAACTCAGCGGATCGATGATGATCCAGCCGGTATCACCACGGATGAAGGTCATGTTCGCGATATCGAACGAGCGCACCTGCCAGATGCCTGGAACAACCTCGAACAGGCCGTGATGCAGACCGTTTAGCTGGGCTTGCCGCCACAGGCTTGGATTCACTGTATCTGGAGCATCGCCTTCGAGAAACGCCATTGCCGACAGGTCGTACACCACACGATCAGATCGCGCGTGTTTGATCGTCAACGGTTCCTTCGAAGCGATGAAACCACGTCTGGCGTTGTCGAAACTGGTGCGGTCGGCGAATGGCAGTGTTTCGCGCACCTTCTGCTGGGCAAGACGAGTGGCCTCCGTGGCAGGCTTGGCGCCACGCAGATTTTTCGGAATCGGAGACATCTCAGCGGTCATCAATTACTCCTGTTAACTTTCGTCTTGAGATGTCAACGTATCGTTGACAAGCCGGCGCGTCAGCGTCGGTCAAAATCCAGCGTCACAGCGTCCGTCACCGGATGCGACTGACAGGTCAGAATCAGTCCAGCCTGGATTTCATGAGCTTCCAGGCCATGGCTGATATCCATGTCTACCCGCCCCTCGATGAGCCGCGCCTTGCAGGTCGAACACACACCACCCTTGCAGGAAAAAGGCAGATCGAGCCCCTGTGCCAGGCCGGCATCGAGTATGTTCTCGCCATCGGCCCGCACGTCGAAGGTTGTCGAACGGCCATCACGCACAATGGTGACCTGGCTGGTTTTCCCCGCATGGGTTTTGGCGCGTGCCTGATGTTTGGCGACCACCTGACGAGCATCATCAGCGGAAGCGGCAAAGAGTTCGTAGTGAATACGACTCTCGGGGATACCAAACTGGCGCAGTCCCCTCGATATCTCCGAAATCATGGACTCAGGACCGCAGATGAAATATTCGTCAAACTTCTGCAGATTGATGAGCCGCCGATTCAGCTCCGCGCCTTTGCGGTTGTTCAATCGGCCATTGAGGATGTCGCACCCCTGATCGTCCCTGCTGAAGATATTGACCCAGTGCAGGCGCGTCATGTGCGCGTTCTTCAAAAATGACAGTTGCTCGCGGAACATCATGGTCGCGAGCCGCT
>JAYSTS010000015.1:0-25337 GCA_043719475.1 Gammaproteobacteria bacterium
AGTCGGTAATTCGCGTCATTTCAGCGAGTCTTGCAAGGTGTCTGGCAAGGCGCGGTTCGCCGCCAATGGCCGTAGCCATTGGCAAGAGCCGCAACGCCGCCAGGCGCTGTGTAAGGCTCGCCCTTCGGGAGCCCCTGCCGTAGGCCGGAACTGCGTTGGATCCCTTGGCAATATCCCGATATTGCCTGCGGAATCCGTCTTGTTCCGGCCTACGGCAGGGGCTCTGAAGTGATGCGAATTACCGACTCAGGACACTAGGCCTGCATGGCACCCATGGAGAAGCCGATGACTGCCTGCAGTTGGTTGGCGCCGAACACCTGCGTCAGCAACGCATGCTGTGCGGCGACGTTGTCGAAATACGTCAGTCGAGGAAAGCGGCTGCGTGACCAGGGTGCTGGCGCATTGCTCGGCGATGATGACACGCCGTTGCCAAACAGGCTCGGCACGACAATGCAATAGCGGCCTGGATCGAGCGCCTTGTGCTCGCCGATGAGATAGTCGTTGTCACTCGCCCGACCACTGAAATAGGTGGGCAACAGAACGATGTTTGAGCCAGCCGCGTTCAGTTCACCATGGACACGATACGCAAGCTGCAGATCGAGTGTGATGCCGGACTGAGTACGGAAGTCTGCAAGTGGAAAGGTCGCGTCGTACATGCTCGCCTTACTCACTTGACGCCGTACAAACGACGCGCTTCATCCCGCAGCATGTCGCGAAAATCCGGATGCGCAATCTCGCACAGCGCACGTACACGCTGCGGCACACTCTTCCCTCGCAACTCCGCGATGCCAAATTCAGTAACAACAAAGTCCACGTAAGTTCGCGGTACGGTCACGGGTGTACCCGGCGGCAATGCAGGCACAATGCGCGTCACTCTTGGCCCACCACCCGACGGCAACGAACTCGACGGCAGCACCGAGATGGACTTGCCATTCGGCGAATACGCACCGGCGATCATGAACACCGTCTGCCCGCCAACGCCGGTGAACGGGCGATGATCGAATGATTCGGCGGCAACCTGGCCGGTTAGATCGACGATCAGCGCGTTATTCACCGTCACAAACGGATCGAGCTGAATCAACCGGCGCAGATCATCTGTGTAGCCGAAGTCATACAGTTCGAATACCGGGTTGTCGTGAATCATCAGCAGCTCTTCACGGGGCATGGCCGTGATTGCACTGCCGACCACCTTGCCCCGATGGATGGTCTTGCGATTGCCGGTGATGACACCACGAGCCACCAGATCAGCAATGCCACCAGTGATCAGCTCGGTCTGCACGCCGAGGTCATTGCGAAAATCGAGGAAGTTGCCGAGTGATGCCGACACTGTGCCAACACCCATCTGCAGGGTATCGCCATCGTTCACGAGCTCGGCGGCAACCAGCGTACAGATAGTTTCAACCTGGCTGACTTCTTCTTCACTCGGACCTGGCGCTGCAGGACCGCCTGCCCCCGCGTGTCCTTCCACGAACAGATCAATCTGATCAACATGGACGAAGTTCTCACCACCCGTGCGGATGAAGTCTTCCTGAATTTCAGCGATGACAAACTTCGCCTGTCGAACCGTCGTCTGCGACATCCACACACCAGGGCCGAAGCTGCAGAAACCCTTGGCATCGGGCGGCGATACCGGTACGAGGAAGACATCTGGATGCGGCGTCAGGCCGGCCGGCAATTCGTGACTGCGCCAGAGGCCGATCGGCAGGTAGTCCATGCCACCACTGTGCGCTGCGGCGCGATTGGGCGGGGTGGCGTAATTGTCGAAGAGGCGAAACATCCCCTTGTACTGTGGCTCGGTCCACGACACGAAGGCTGCAAGATGTTCGATACGGATATTTCGCAGACCCTTGGCCAGCGCGTGCGCCTTGAGCCCTGCGCAGAGTGTCATGGGCGTACAGCTATATGGCGCAACATTCACCACGTGGTTAGAGCGCACGTGAGCCATCGCTTTCTCAAGCGATACGAGTTTTGATCCAAGACGCGCTCGCCAGTCCATACGGCTTCCCCCGTGGTCGGTGCAACAAAATTCGCACCAAGTGTAGGGGCTTTTCAGCGCAGCACATAACTTCAGTCGCCCGACCAGCCGGGTTAGACCACGCGATAGAAGGCGCTACTCGACCAGCGTGACGTAGCCACGTTGCAGCGCATGTTCCAGGGCCGAAAAACCTTCGATGGCTTCGCTATAAGCCTGGCGCAGACGTTTGAGTTCAAGTGCGGACTCGGTGGGGATGCATTCACTGTGACACTTGTCGCCCAGCTGCAACACGGTATCGAGGTAACGCGCGCGCAGGCACGCCACCATCTTGGCGACGTTGGTGAAGTGATCCCTGCCAATAACACCGGTTACCGCACTGATCCGCTCGCGGTTGATGACCGTAATCTCCTGCTCCAGTTCAAGGTGCAGGCGACGGTGTTCGTGTTCTTCAGGGGCTGACGTCATGTCAAAGTCTCCAGGTGCCAGATTTTCCAGACGGGATGGCGCCTGCGCATACAAGGCGCCTCTTCCTGTCTGAGAAAGTGTAGATCGAAAATTTGAGGTTGGAGGAAATGGGCAGCCAATCGAGATCGATGGACGAGCAATCGAGGGACAAGCAATTTGAAAGTCCCTCGCCGCTCGCCTACCCTCTGGCGGCGTGAGCAGTAGACGTTAATCGATTCAACCGGGAGTAAACCCAATGGCACAGCAGATCGACGTACTGGTGGTGGGTGCGGGTTTTGCGGGCATGTACGCCGTCCACCGGTTCCGTAATCTCGGCTTGTCGGTCAAAGTGCTCGAAGCCGGTGCAGACGTCGGTGGCACCTGGTACTGGAACCGCTATCCCGGTGCACGCTGCGATGTACCAAGCCTCGAATACTCCTACGGTTTTTCGCCCGAACTTGAACAGGAATGGGACTGGCCGGAAGTGTTTTCCGCCCAGGACGACATCCTGCGTTATGCCAATCACGTGGCCGATCGATTCGATCTGCGGCGCAACATGCAGTTCAACACACGAATCAAATCCGTCGAATGGCTGGAAGGCACGCGGTTATGGCGCCTGACCAGTGAGGCCAACGAACAATTCGAGGCGCCCTTCTGCGTGATGGCGACGGGCTGCCTGTCGGTGCCTATCACACCAGATATCACCGGGGCTGCGCGCTTTGCTGGAGAGGTTTATCACACGGGGGCATGGCCGACAGAACCGGTCGATCTCGCCAGGAAGCGGGTTGGCATCATCGGCACCGGCTCATCGGGCGTACAAGCCATACCTGAGCTAGCCCGAATGGCCGGGCATCTCACCGTGTTCCAGCGCACACCGGTGTACACCATACCCGCCAATCGCAAGCGGATGCGCGCTGCAGTTCAAGAGGAATTTCGCGAGCACTATCGCGACATCCGCGACATGCAGCAGCTCAACACAGGCGGTGTTTCGAATTTTCGTCCACAGAAGAGCGTCGTGCGTGGCAAAGAGGGTCCACGTGCACCGGCACGTCTGCTGGACCTGACGCCGGAACAGCGAGAGGAGATCCTGCAGCGTCAGGGCCTGATCGCGCTGCTTGGATTTCGTGATGTCAACACAGATGCCGAGGCTAACGGGCTGGCCAACACACTGTATCGCGACACGGTGCGCCGCATGATTCGCGATCCGCAGACTGCCGAACGATTGTTACCGAAAACCTATGGCCTCGGCTGCAAGCGACAGGTGCTCGATCGGGACTACTACGAAACGTTCAATCGCGACAACGTGACGCTCGTTGATCTTGCGGAGTCCCCCATCGACACGATTACCGAATACGGGATACAGACGGCCTCCGCACATCACGATCTTGACGTCATCATCTATGCGACCGGGTTCGACGCCATGACCGGTGCGCTGCTGAAAGCCAACATTCGAGGCCGTGATGGTTTGGCCCTGGCGCAGAAGTGGACCGATGGGCCGGTCGCATACCTCGGTCTGCAGATGGCCGGCTTTCCGAATCTGTTCACCATTACCGGCCCCGGCAGCCCATCGGTGTTGTGCAACATGCTGGTGGCCATCGAGCAGCACGTGAACTGGATCGGCGACTGCATCACGCACCTGCGAACAACAGGACAACACACGATCGAACCGCTACCTGAATCGGAAATCGCCTGGATCACGCATGTGAACGACGTTGCAGAAGGCACCATGTTCACCGCACCGACTTGCAACTCGTGGTATCTGGGAGCCAACGTTCCCGGCAAGCCGCGTATCTTCATGCCGTATGTGGGTGGCTTTCCGCGCTACCGCGAGCGATGCGAAATGGAAGCGAGCAACGGTTACGCAGGGTTTCGTCTCGGCAGATGATGAGCGCTAACACGACACACGCTCACCAGCGCCTGGTGGATAAACCGACCAGACCAGCGTGGCCATGAACTTCGACGTTACCCGCGCCTACCTGCTGCAGCGACCAGAAGTTTTCGAGGACTTCCCGTTCGGGCCGGACGTCTACGTCTACAAGATCGAAAAGAAGATGTTTGCCACGTTGGCGATGGACCAAGGCATTGCGCGCACGAACCTCAAATGTGATCCCGACGAGGCGCAATTTCTGCGCTCGATGTTTGAGTCAGTGTTGCCCGGCTACCACATGAACAAACGGCACTGGAATACGGTGGTACTGGATGGCTCCATACCGCGCGGTGAAATCGAACGGATGATCGATCGATCTTATGGTCTCGTCGTGAAATCACTGAAAAAAGCACAGCGTCAGGCGCTTGAAATCCGCCTTGAAGTCCGCCTTGAAGTCCGTCATGGCAGAGAGGCGTTATACCGATAAAACACACACGCTACTCGTCTACTCGCTACGCATCATTCAACCACCGCCAGCACCCGATCACTCACTCGCCGGAAGCCGTGTTCCTCTGCCTGTTCGAAGGCAGCGGCTGCATGACCCGGTACGAGTTTGCCACCACGCAGGATGCGTCGGATCTTGGCGAAGGACTCGAACATCTCGGTGGGCAGCACAGCGATGCCGAGCGGCAGATTCTGATCAAGATTCTCGTAGGAGTAGACGGCATCGCTAGTGTAACAGACACGACCTTTTACCGTCGCCAGACACACCGTCATCGTGCCACCGGTGTGGCCTGGTGTCAGATAGAGATCGATGCTGTCCTGCCAGCCCTCAGCATCGCCATCAACCAGATCCAGGCGGCCATCCCATTTGAGTCGTAGCGCATCGAATACTTCGTCTGGCCGAAAGCCGTTACGCACAAACGGATTGCCTGGCACATCGATGGCCGCATATTCGAGCTCGCGGCGCTGCAGAACAAAACGTGCGTTCGGAAACACACTCGTGCCACCGGCGTGATCCCAGTGCAGGTGGCCAATGGTCACCAGGTTGACTTCCTCCGGCTTCACACCGATGTCGCCCAGGCGTGCAGCCAGGCTCGTGAAATCCGTGACGCCTTGAGTTTTTCCGTAGGCCTCATCAATGAAACCGGCGTCCAGCACCACGGTTTGTCCAGGTCGACGCGCCACGCACACTACCATCGGGTGTTCAATGGTAGGGTCGGGTTTTACACCGACAACAAGTCCACTGAGTGGCGCAGTGAGGCCCGCGTACTTCAGGCAATGCACGGTGTTGAAGAGCCCCGAAGGTAATTCCGACTCCACTTCTGCGGCCTTGGCGCCAGCACCCAAGGCTGCCGTCAGGAAAACGACTGTGTAGACAATTCGGCTCAGTTGCATGAGGACACCTCGTGAAATTCAGGATGAGAGCGCCAGACCAGGGAGTTTGCACCGTTCAAGAATAGTGCATCTCACAACGCGAGGGAACGCTCGGGCAGCTCGAATCAAACCGTTTGATCCACCGATTTTGCGCTCGTTCTGTCGTGCGCGATGGTGGTGTGCGCGCATTACGATTCCGCTCGGCGTGCATAGAACCTGAGCGCCGTTTCCGAAAATCAATGATGAGCCGACTGGCAACCGGGCTGCACTGGCATTGAATCGAGTTGTTACACAAGCGCGAGTGATCATCGCCAGCCGATTGCCGTGGACGTTAGGATCGACGCGATAGGTCGTTCCGAGCACATCAAAAGGCGACCGCCGATACGCATGTGATCATCGAGCGCACTAAACGAATCAGCTGCGTTGTATTGATTTCTTAAACGTTACCGCCGATCTGTATTGCAAGCAGGTGTCCGATTACCGACGACGGGTCAATCGCGGCAGGAGCATGCCGACCTCCTGGCGATACTGCACATACGGCTCACCAATAGCCTTCTCCAGATCCCGTTCCTCGTAGTGCAGGCCGATGAACACGTAGAGGGTAAACCCCAGGCTCAGCACCAGTTGTGTCACCGTCATTACCGGCGTTGCCCAGATGCCAATGAGTACTCCAGTCTGGATCGGATGCCGGGTGAACCGGTACATGAACCGCTTCACGAAGTGGACCGGCGGACGCGGTAAAAGCCTGAAGTACAGGTAAACCTGACGCAGCCCGAACAGGTCGAAGTGATTGATGGCAAACGTCGAAGCAAGCAGGTACACCCACCCGAAGGCGAATACGGTCCAGATCAACGTGATGAATACCGGCGCTTCGACCGACCAGATCACGCCGGGCATGGGTTGCCAGAGGCCGATGAGTAACAGGCTCGTGATCCCGGCGATAAGGACATACGTGGGGCGCTCGGCGGGTTCAGGTATCCATTGTGTGATGCGATCCTTGCAGGACTGTCTGGCCAACACGGAGTGGAGAACGCCCCACAGGGCGACCAGTAACACGTTGGTCAACAACAGCGGTAACGGCGATGTCGTCTCAAGAAACCCGAAAGGAATCCAGGTCGCGAGCGCGGCGACGATACATCCAAGGCCGGCGACACCGATGGTGTAGCTGACCAAGCCATAAATCAACACCATCACGCGGCTGACGAGTGAAGCGGATGGAAGGACCTGGTTCATGTTTCTGCTCCTCTTCGTGTTTCTGCTCCGCTTCGTGTTCCTGCTCGAGCAGCCTCATGTCGGATGAAGCTATCGCGATCAGCAAAACGGGTCCTTCTGATCTAATCCCGAGCCTCCGTGCCCTTCTCTCCCTTCAAGCTACGATGCGCACCGGCATCTTCGAATAACCATTCACAAAATTGGACTCCACCCGCTCCACCTTGCCAACGATTTCGATGCGCTGCCAGCGGGCGAGAATTTCCTCCCACAGGATACGCATCTGTAGTTCCGCCAGGCGCATGCCGAGGCAACGATGCAAACCGAACCCGAAGGAAATCGTGCGGTTGGCATTGGAGCGACGGATGTCGAAGCGATCCGCATCATTGAACATCGATTCATCACGGTTGCCGGAGTAGTACCACATCACCACCTTGTCACCCTTGCGAACAGGTTGACCGCCGATGTGCGTGTCTTCAACAACAGTGCGTCGCATATGAGACAGCGGGGTCTGCCAGCGCACCACTTCAGAGACCATGTTGTCCAGCAGCTCAGGGTGTTCGCGCAGCACATCCAGTTGATCCGGATACTGGTTGAACGCATTGATGCTACCGCTCATGGTATTTCGCGTGGTGTCGTTGCCACCCACGATGAGCAACATGAGGTTGCCCAGGAACTGGTAGTCCGGCTGATTGGCGGTGGCGGCATCCTGCGCCAGCATCGTCACCAGATCAAAATTGGCAGGGCCATTGCGGCGTTCCTGCTTGAGCCGTGAAAAGTAAGCCAGACACTCTTGCAACTCTGCGATCCGCTGCGCCTGACTCTCGACGATGGGTGACCCTGCCTCGGCAGTGGTGACGTCGGACCAGCGTGTCAGCTTGCGACGATCTTCAAACGGAAAGTCGAAGAGTGTGGCCAGCATCATCGTCGTGAGTTCAATGGACACACGATCAACCCAGTCAAACTCTTCGTTGATGGGCAGCGAATCAAACAGCGTCCGCGTGCGCTCACGAATCAGCTTGTCGAAATTCGCAAGGCTCGCCGGCGCAACGATCTTGTTGACGGCTTTACGCTGTGGACCGTGGTCCGGCGGATCCATCGTGATGAAACTCTGAACAAAAAACTCGCTGTTCTTGTCACCGACAATGGCGTCGTCAATCATGATTCCGCCAAGGTGAGCTTCGGACGAAAACTGCTGGTGGTTTTTGTCCACCGCCATGATGTCCTGATAACGCGTTACCGACCAGAACGGTCCGTAGGCACTGCGTTTGCAGTAGTGAACGGGTTGAGTTCGGCGCATCTGCTCGAAGATCGGCAGGATCTGTTCGTTGCGAAAGAGTTTAGGGTCAGCCGGGTTCACGTCGGCCAGATTGTCTGTCAGCTGTCTTGCTTCACTCATTACCCACTCCCACGCTGGTTGTGGCTGGACGCTAACACGTCTGGCGCCGGACGGACAACGTTTGCGAGGGTTCGCGAGGTCGGCAGACTGGCACGAGGCAACGGCGGCAACGGCGGCAACGGCGGCAACGGGCAGATTCGCACTTTCGCCGACTACCGGCGCGTACTTCGTCCGTCGACTACAACTAGCGCAGAAATTGCCAGAGAGTAGACTGCCAGCAGGGAGCCTGCCTGAGGAGTTTGACCTATGACCTTCTACCACAACGGCCAGCGTACACTTCAACGCCAGTTCGACTCCACTGCTCTCGCTGACCGGCTGGAACAGGTCACCCACCGCACACGGCTGACGGACGACGACTGCAGGTTCATTGAAGCGTCGTCATGTTTTTTCCTTGCGACCGCGGATGTGGAGGGTCGGCCGGATTGCTCGTACAAGGGTGGCCAGCCGGGCTTCGTGCAGGCACCTGAACCCGACCTCATCGTTTTCCCCGACTACGATGGCAATGGCATGTTTCGCAGCCTCGGCAACGTCAGCGTCAATCCCGCGGTCGGCATGCTGTTCATCCGGATGGACGGCAGTCCAAAACGACTGCGTATCAACGGTCGTGCTGATGTGCGCCTCGACGACCCCCTAATGGCCTCGTTCCCCGGCGCCATCGCGCTGGTGCGTGTGATTCCTGAACATGTATTTCCCAACTGTCCCCGTTACGTGCATGACCTCGTCAATGGCGCACCATCACCCTTTACACCGATGGCAGACCAGGAGCCGCTCGAACCCGCCTGGAAGTCTTTCGACAGTTTCAGGGACGTTGTGCCGCCAAGGAAGCGCTGAAAACCCGGGCGTCAGGAATGTCGGGGTGATTGAACTTGCCGGGGAACAACACTCCTCATCAAGCACAATCCGGTTAAACCTACGAAAACCTACGAGGACACACACCACGGTTTGTAGTCCGAATCGCGCAGTGGTGGCAGCCACTTTCCCAACAGCTCGTCTGGGTAGGGGATAGAGACCATCTGAGCTGCAGTATCGAAGAGGGACACAAACACAGCTGCACCGCCGCGAGGTGTGTCCCCGTAGTCTCACAAACACAGCTGCACCGCCGCGAGGTGTGTCCCCGTAGTCTCAAGGTGTGTCCCCGTAGTCTCAGCCACCCCATCGGCGTACTAAGCCGATCTCCGGGCGGGAAAGGAACCACGAGCATCTCTACAATCACCTCATCATGACCAGCAAAGACGAGAAGAAGGACCGGAAAAAAGACAGGCAGTCAGGCAGGGGTGCCTCTATCACCCGCCGTGACTTCCTGAACGGCATCGCCGTTGGTGTGGGCGCGGCAGCCGCAGGGTCGATGTCTCCGGCGTTTGCGACGCTGCTCGCAGCAGACGAGGCTGGCGGATATCCACCGGCACTGGCCGGTCTGCGCGGATCGCACGCCGGCTCATTCGAGGCCTTTCTTGGGATGAAGGACGGCGCCTTCTGGAAAACCGCGCCCAAGCCAGAAGCTACCGGTGAGGTGTACGACCTGGTGGTGGTCGGTGCCGGCATCAGCTGCCTGGCCGCCGCCCACTACTTCCGAAAGGCGCGGCCCGAGGCCCGCATTCTCCTGCTCGATAACCACGACGACTTCGGCGGTCATGCCAAGCGCAACGAGTTCACGCACAACGGCCGCACCACCATCGGTTATGGCGGCACACAGTCGATCGAAAGTCCGGCGCCGTACAGCGCTGTGTCGAAGGCGCTGATCACCGAACTCGGCATCGACATGGCGCGCTACGACCAGGTGCTCGACTCGGGACTCTACGATTCGCTGGGCTTGCGGTCGGCGATCTTCTTCGACAAAGAAACGTACGGCGCCGATCAACTTGTCACGGGCGAAGTTCACGACGAGGCGTTCCAGATGGCAGCGCCGCTTAGCGACACCGTGCGGCGCGATCTCAGGCGGCTGTTGACCGAACGGTTCGATCCGCTGCCGGGCCTCAGTTCGGCGGAGAAAAAAGCGCACTTGGCGCGAATGAGCTACACCGACTTCCTCACCAAGCTGTGGAAGCTTGATGCCGGTGTCGCGCATCTCTACCAGACCAGTACCCACGGCCTGTTCGGCGTGGGTGTCGACGCGGTACCGGCGCAGGACGCGTCTGGCCTTGGCCTGCCAGGTTTCGATGCCATGGGACTCGATGCCAAGCCGGGACCCGGCCAGAACTTTGACTCGATCCGGAGCACGGCTGCACAGGACTACACCTTCCAATTTCCTGACGGCAACGCCACGATTGCTCGTTTGCTGGTCCGCCGGCTGATTCCGGGCGTCATCCCGGGTTCGACGCTGGACGATGTAGTGACGGCGCGCGCCGACTACTCAAAGCTCGACGTGGCTGGTGCGGCTGTGCGGATTCGCCTGAGCAGCCCTGTCATGCGCGTGCGTCACGTGGGGTCGACAGGTCCGGACCAACGAGTTGAAGTTGCGTACCTGCAAGCAGGCAAAACCCTCAAGACCGTGTCAGCGCGCTCGGTTGTCCTGGCTTGCTGGCATACGGCGATTCCGTCGATTTGTCCCGAGTTGCCCGACACGCAAAAAGCGGCGCTCAACTACGCGATCAAAGTGCCGCTCGTTTACACCAACGTGTTGATTAGGAACTGGAAAGCGTTTCAAAAACTCGGGGTGCAGCACATTGTGACAGCTGGCATTTGGCACACGTCTGTCAGTCTCGACTTTCCCGTAAGCCTGGGCGCCTACAAGCACCAGACCAACCCAGCCGAGCCCATCGTGCTGCACCTGTCGAAAGCTGCGTGCCAGCCCGGTTTGCCGGTGCGCGATCAGCACCGCGCCGGCCGTGCGGAGTTGCTCTCAACCTCGTTTGCCACCATCGAACGCAGCATTCGCGACTAACTGGGTCGCGCGCTCGGCGGTGGCGGGTTCGATCCCGCAACCGATATTCTCGGTATTACCGTCAACCGCTGACCACATGGTTACGCCTACCAGTACAACTCGCTGGCGGACGACTTCTGGGTGCAGGGCGGCGAACAACCCTGCGAGGTTGCGCGCAAGCCATACGGGCGGATCACGATCGCCAACGCCGACGCTGGTGCCTATTCCTACACCGATGCGGCCATCGACCACGCGCACCGGGCGGTGCAGGAACTCGCGTAGTGTCAGGTACGAGGACATCTCCCCTACGAGGACACACACCGCGGTTTGTAGGCCAAAGCGCACAGTGGCGGCAGCCATTTTCCCAACAGCTGGTCTAAGTCTGGGACATCACCGCGAGGTGTGTCCTCGTAGTCTCTCCCACCTCGCGTTCATCAGGCGAGTTCGCTACGCTGGCCCGCAGACCCACCTGATCAATCGACACCGCGAGGGACAATCGAATGCGGAACCCCAGTCATGCAAAACAGTCCGGCGCCATCGCTGCGGGCATGAAACGTCTGTGCGGCGTGAGCGTGGCCATCCTGATGCTCGCTGCCTGTTCCGAAGCCGACCGCTCGGAACCACCGTCAGCACCGGAAACCGGACCGGCAGTGACGCCGGCAACTTCAGCAGCAGATGCGCTGGTCCGGGCCTGCGGCGAGAGCAACGGCATTCGCACCGTATGCGGCTTCAAGAATCCGGAAGACCTGGTGGTCGTTCCCGGCGGAGAGTTTCTGCTGGTCAGTGAAATGGGCGCCTTCCTCTCGGATGCTCCCGGCACGCTGTCGCTGCTGAATGTCGCGCAGGAACAGCGGCACGATCTGCCCATCAACTGGCATCTTAAGTCCGACGCCGAACGGCGTGGGTCCGACGCCGAACGTTGGGGGGATCAAGACTGCAGTCCGCCGACCCCGGCGCGGTTGAGTCCGCACGGCATCGATCTCGTCACCCGCGACGATGGTCGCCATCTGCTACTCGTCGTGAACCATGGCGATGAACAAGTGGAATTTTTTGAACTGGCACGGAACGATGCCGACTGGCAGTTGCACTGGATGGGCTGTGCGAAGCCGCCTGGCGATCCTTTCATCAATGACGTCGCCGGGTTGCCGGA
This sequence comes from Gammaproteobacteria bacterium, assembly GCA_043719475.1. Lineage (GTDB taxonomy): Bacteria > Pseudomonadota > Gammaproteobacteria > Pseudomonadales > Azotimanducaceae > SYFY01. The sequence goes on from JAYSTS010000015.1 coordinate 12,282, forward strand.
CGGTGGTTTTGTCGCCACGCACATGTGGAACAAGAGTCTTCCCTTCGACGAGGTCGTGGCGCGTCTGACTGCCGGGGAAGCCACTGGTTGGGTCTGGCAATGGAGCCCCGGTGACGGCTTCACGAAACTGCCAGGTTCGGACGACCTGATGCCCAACGGCATCGCCGTCTCCGCTGACGGCGGCACGGTCTTTGTCAACATCTACATGGGAAACAAAACCGTTGCGATCAATCGCAGCAGCGGTGCCAGAGAAAGTCAATTCATCGTGAAAAACCCGGACAACATCCTGCTCGCGGCTGATGGCAAGCTCTGGCTGGCTTCGCACCTGAACGATCCTATTGAGGGGCGTTGCGAAGAAGGACACCCTGGGCCGTGCCTGTTGCCGTTTCAGATCCTCCGGGCAGATCCGGAAACCATGGCAGCAGACGTTGCGTTCACACACGATGGTGCGCCGATGGGCTACGTCACAGTGGCATTGCCCCACGCCGGACGTGTCTGGTTTGGGACGGCGTCAGGCGACCGGCTGGCCAGTATCGCGCAACCCTGATCTCGAATCTGGCTGCTCTTACTCCTACTGCTTTTACTCCTACTGCATTTACTCCACCTGCATTTACTCCAACTCCTCGATCCGTTTCGGCCAGTCATCCTTGAGCAGCCGCGACAACGATCGGTCCGCCAGAACACGGCCCTGGGTCTGGCACCGCGCGCAGTAGTTCGACTCGTTCTCCGCGTACTGAATCCGTTGGACCGGAGCTGCGCACACCGGGCACGGTTGTCGATAGCGGCCATGAACGGCCATCGCCTCATGGAACGCCGTCACTCGCGCCGGAAACGTCGCTCCACTCTCATCGCGCAGTCGGCTCGTCCATTCAGTCAGCACCGACGCGATGGCGCGATGAAGGGTTGTCACTTCCTCGTCTGACATCGTTCGCGCAAGTTTGAACGGCGACATGCGGGCACGATGGAGTATCTCGTCCGAATACGCGTTGCCGATGCCGGCAAACACCCTTTGATCGGTCAGCGCACGCTTGAGCGTGTGATGGGTCTGGTGCAAACGCTCACCAAACCGCTCGACGGACAGCAACAACACCTCCAGCCCACCCGGATCCAGATCGAGTAGCGCACTTTCCCCATGAAGCAGCTTCATCGACGCCCGCTTCTTCTTGCTCGCTTCCGTGAATAAGAGCGAACCGGTTTCGAAATCAAATGCGACAAGACCAATCTGCGCCGGAACTTTTGGCAACGTCCGACCCGCATCTTTCCACTGCAGTCGCCCGGAGATCATGAGATGCAGAACGATGAAGAAGTGGTCGTCGAAACCAAACACGAGTTGTTTGCCAAGGCGCGTGATTGACTGCAGCGAACGCCCCGCGAGTTCATCCACCGTCGGTGTCACGGTATGCAGCACAAAGGGGCTGGCGAGACGAACACCCTCGAGACGACGACCCAGCAACCGCCGCTCCAGATGTTCGATGTATACGGTTAGATCGGGAAGCTCCGGCATTACCTTGCCTCCGTGCTGTCAGGCTCTCCTGCCAGGCATTCGGGTTGATCTCGATCGCGCTAGCTGTTGTACTCGACCCTCTGTACTAGAACTGGAGCCTGTGCCACCGTCAACGCAGCCTACCCGAATGGATGAGACCTTGACCATCGTCACCTTGCCACAGATGCCCGGGGGATTGACCGCCGAGTGGCTCAACGATGCCCTGTTCAACAGCGCCCTTCTCAACAGCAAGATGGCGAACGCGAGTCTTCCAACCACCAGCCGGATCGTTGCCGTATCCCAAAGTGGCGTCGGCGACGGCGTTGGCATGATGAGCGAACTCTCCCGGCTCAATCTCACCTGGTCGACGCCCTCCCCGGGGCTACCCACAAGCCTGATTGCCAAATACGCCTCAACCAACCCCACCAATCGCGCCGCAGCCAACGGCTTTCATGTGTACGAACGAGAAGTACGGTACTTTCTCGAAGTTGACGCTGTAACGACGATGCGCACTCCCCGGTATTATTTCGCAAGGCTCGAGTCAGACAACTATCTGCTGCTCATGGAAGACCTGGGTGAGTACCGCATCGGCAGCCAGGCTTCAGGCGCAGGGCTCGATGACACCACGCTCGCCATTGACCAGCTGGCGCGATTGCATGCGCCGTTCTGGGAGAAGATCGAAGGCCTCGACTGGGTGCCGCATATCGAAGGCAGCTACCATGCACACGCGTTACAGATGATGGCCACCAACGGCTGGGACCCCATGGTCCATGCCTTCGGGGAACATGTGCCTGCCTCGGTTCGCGCCGGCCGGGATGGTGTACTGGCGGCGATTCCGGCGTTACAAAAGCAGATGAACACCGGCCCGGTGACGCTGGTACACGGCGATTTTCGCATGGACAACCTGCTCTTCGGCCAGCAACCCGGGCAGGACCCCATCGTGATCCTCGACTGGCAGGGACCGCTGAAGGCCAAGGGCATCGTCGACGTTGCCGTCCTGCTCGGCCAGAACAGCCTGATCGAAACCCGCCGCATTCACGAACGTGATCTCGTGCGGCGATACGTGGATCTGCTGCAGTCGTTCGGTGTGAATTACAGCTTCGCAATCGCATGGGAAGACTATCTCGACGCGCTGCTGTACCAATGGTGTTATTGCGCCACGATCACCGGATCACTCGACGGCAGCAATCCCAAATCAAGGGCGTGGATGTCGCAGTGCGTGGCACGACAATGCGCGGCCACGGTCGATCACAACCTGCTCTCCCGCCTCGGGGGTTTCCGTTCATGACTTTGTCAGCCCACGGCGTACTGCTAGTCGCATCACCAACTTCACTTCGGATGCGACATCACGATTCGAGGTCGGGTGGCCCGTCAAAGACCAACCCATTCAATGACCACCACGCCTGGATTCCAGTTCCCGCTGGAGTGCGTAAACCTCCGGCAATCGCGCGCGATAACCTGTGATCTCGATGGCGCGTTCCACCTGCTGCAACCAGTCTGCCACCTGATCGAATTCGCTCACTGACAAGTGCACGTCAACGCCACGGCCAAACGTGATCCGGGCCAGGGCAAGCAGCGCCCAGACGCGGCCCATCAGCGGCGATCGGTTATCCGCATCGACAAGCGCTTGCTGCGCGAGTGCCATGGCCGCGATGTAGTCCCCCTGTTGCCCCCGTAATTCTGCGAGTACGCTCCGCGCCCAGGGCACGACGAACCCTGATACCTGTGTCGCCACCTGCAACCACTGCTCGGCAAATCCAGCCGCCGCGTCCGTCTCCCCGGCGCGTTCCAGCACAAGGCTCATCGCCCAGTAGGCGTGCGCGTAATTCTGCGAGTTGTCGACCCGCTGAGCGACTTCAAGGCATTCCTGCGCGTGACGACGGGCGCTGGCGAGATCACCCGCATCGAGACAGGCAAACGTGGCATAACCTAACAGCCATCCCAGTACTTCCTGTTCACCCCGCTGCCTCGCCAGATCGATCCCCTGTGCCAGCAGCGTGAGTGCGTCGTTGGTGCGGCCTTCCATCTGCGCCAGATAGCCTCGTTCGCCGGGGAGGAAACATCCGGGGTCATAACCGAGCAGTGACGAAGATGCCGCCATCGCGCCGGCTGAGCGGGTGGCCGCGGCATCAAGAGATTGTCGTGCAGCAGGGAGGTCGCCCGAATAGTGGTGCAAGAGCCCGGTTCGCAGTTCGAGATTGAACAGCAGCGGTTCGTCGTCGAACGTCCGCGCGAGTTGCAAACCCTTGTTGGCAAACTCCAGACCACGTGCCGTCCAAGCCAGCACCAGCACCACTGCAGTGGCGTAAGCACTGTAGAGGTAAGCGAGGGCGCGCGAGTCGCCGCACGCCTGTGCTCCCGCTTCACCTTCCCGCAGCAGCGCATCGGCATGTTCTGCTTCGATACCTTGCCGCCAGCCGAACTCCAGCAGCATCTGACACGCGCGTGTGCGGAACGCTCCGGCGATGCCCGGATCTTCAATCGCACTCGCCAGTTCACGCACCCGCTGCCAGTGACGGGCGCACTCGTTCACGTCGTTGCCCGCGATCCACTCGGCGGCTCGCTGATGCCAGTGTGCAGCCCGCTCGGCGTCACCGGCTGCGTCCCAGTGATGTGCCAGTAATGGCGAGGACTCACCCTGGTCTGCATGGGTGACTTCAATCGCCCGCGCAACTGTGGCATGCAGCGCTCGCCGTCGATCACTCAGCAGCGACGCCTGTGCTACGGCCTGCGTCAACGGATGCTTGAACTGATACTCCACCACCGGATACAGCGAACGTTCCTGGATGAACTCACCATCGCGCAGCCGCGACAGCGCCGCCTCGAGTTCTCGTTGGGGCACATCGACCACTGCGGTGAGCAGTGACAGGGGGAACTCCTTGCCGATCACCGACGCGCTTTGCAGGGCACGCTTCGCCTGTTCATCGAGCCGGTCGATGCGCGCTGCCAGCAGCGCCTGCACCGTGGGCGGTACCTCCAGCTGTTCGATACTGCGCTGCAACATGTAGCCACCCCGTGATCCCGTGAGCTGTCCGGACTCCACGAGGCTCTGCACCATCTCCTCTGCAAAAAACGGATTGCCCGCCGTGTGCGCATGGATGCGAGCGGCCAGACCCCGTGTGCTCGGATGTGAACCAATGAGATCGGCGATCAACGCCGTTATCGCCTCCGCCGTCAGCGGCGCCAGCGGTAACTGCTGATAGTGCGCACGCGTCATCCAGTCCGCGCGGTACTCAGGCCTGAAGTTCAGCACCAGGATCGTTGGTCCAGCACGTACCGCGTTCACCCACTCGGCGATCCAGGCTTCGCTGGCGGCGTCGATCCAGTGCAGGTCTTCGAACAGAATCAGCGTGACTTCGCGCGGCGATCCGGGGCTGCCCTGAATCAGCCGCTGCAGCACCGTGAACAGCAGGCGCTGCCGCACTTCTGGCGACATCTGCGGCGCAGGGCGCGCGGGGTCAGGCACACCAAGGAAGTCGAACAGTATCGGCAATTCGGTTCTGAATGTTTCATCCAGCAACAGCAGTCGACCCGCAATCTTTTCGCGCACACGGCGCTCGTCGTCCGCAGGTTCGATGCCGAAGTACGCGCGGATCACCTCCAGCACAGGCAGCAGCGGCAGGTGCTTGCCATGGGCCACGCAGTGGCCTTCCAGCACACGCGCGCCATCAGTGCGCGCACGCTCCACGAACTCGAAACACAATCGGCTCTTGCCGGTTCCGGCATTGGCCACAATGCCGATCACCTGGCCTTCGCCACCGCGGGTGCGCTCCAGCGCTCCGGCCAGTGTCTGCGTTTCTGCCTCACGGCCGACGAAGCGCGACAGGCCGCGCGCTCGCGAGACATCGAAGCGTGAACGCGCGCTGCCCATTCCGGTTACCTCGAACACGTGCATCGGCTCGTTGACGCCCTTCAGCGTGAACTCGCCGAGATCGTCCATGGCGAGGTATCCCTGGGCCAGAACCGCTGTGTTCGCGCTGACATAGATGCCGCCGCCGGTGGCAAGACTCTCCATGCGCTGTGCGAGGCCAACCGTATGGCCTTGCGCGGTGTAGTCCATGCGCAGGTCATCGCCGATGCGCCCCACCACCACGTCGCCGGAGTTGATGCCTATGCGCGTCGCGAAGTCGAAACCATGCTGACGCTTGATCTCGCGCGCAAAGTTGCGCAACGCATCGCGCATGGCCAGCGCCGCATAACAGGCCCGTTGGCAATGATCTTCATGAGCAAGTGGTGCGCCAAAGAGCGCCATGATGCCGTCACCCGTGTACTGGTTCACCGTGCCTTCAAAGCGGTGCACGCCTTCAGTCAATATCGCGAAGAAGCGTTCAAGGACCCTGTGCCATTCTTCCGGGTCGAGCTGCTCGGCCAGCTCCATCGATCCTTTCACGTCGGCGAACAGTACGGTCACCTGCTTGCGTTCGCCCTCCAGCGCCGAGCGCGACTGCAGGATCCTGTCTGCGAGGTGTTTCGGCGTATAGGTACGCGGATCGCGTTCGGGTGGTGCGTCGATCCGACCGGGCGACGCCGGTGCGCCTGCCGGCGTACCACACTCGTCACAGAACTTCGCCGTTGCGCGCAGCTCGAAGCAGCAGCTGGTGCAAACCCTTTTTAGCATGGCGGCGCAGGCCTCACAGAATTTGGCCGTGAGCCGGTTTTCGTGACCGCATGTGGCGCAGATCATGATGCGAGCAGCCGCGCCAGTCGTTCGGCCTGCAGCGGTGCGCCGATCTCGTCGAACAGATTCCGCGCGTGCTGCAGCAACCGCACGCGCTCTGCGTCGTCGCCGAGCACGGCGGCCAGCTCGGCGCGCCACTCGCAGAGCGAAGGGGCGAGTGTCTTCGCGCCCGTGCACTCGATCAGTTGCGCTGCGCTCGCGAGGGCGGTCTCGACAGCAACGCGGGCGGCGGGTCCGTCGCGACGAAGGATCACACGAGCCAGGACCCCGTGCGCTTGTGCTTCGTACTGACCACGCAGCGAGCGCTGGCAGAGCGCAATCGCCTGCTCGGCCGCAGCCTGCGCTGCCGCCAGATCACCGGTCCGCAGCAGCGCCTCGGCCAGAAGCGATGCGGACACGCCGGCCACCGGCTTGTTCGCGAGACCATGGAGATGGAGCGACGCGCGCGCCGCCTCGATCGCATCTGCCAGCCGCCCGGCGGCGAGGTGTGCATAGCCGTGCGCGAGCTGCGCCAACGCCGCAAATGCTGCCGGCTCACCGAGACGGCGGCTGATCTGCTCGACCTGACGCGCATTTGCCAACGTCCCGTCCACGTCGTGGATGAGATGGCGGGCTTCGGTCATGTAGGAAATTGCATATACACCCAGCTCGGGCGTACCGTCGTCTTCGGACACGCTGCGGGCAATGGCAAGTGCATTCAGCCCATCCTCCATTCGGCCCATCCAGTAGAGGCAGTAGCCGCGCCAGAACACGACGACCGGATTTGGATGGATGCCAAGTGCCTTGTGCGCCGCCGGAACATGGCGCGGGGTGCTGGCTAACACCTCTTCGGCCTTGCGCAGCGTTTCCGGGAAGCGCGCGGCGAACGACAACGCATCCACGACCCACATCCGCGCGAGTGCCAGCGCCGACTCGTCGCCCACTTCGAGTGCGGTTCGCTCGTTCTGACTGGCGAGCTCGAGATACGTCGCCAAGTCGCCCGCGCCGCAAACAGCGTGGGCGTACATCATCGACAGATGCAGCGCAGAGATCCGGTCGGCGATCGAACGAGCAAAGCGGTGACCTTCCTCCAGGATGGCGCCCGCTTCGTCGAGTCCGGTGCCGACACGCCAACTCGTGTTGAGCAGCTGCATGCAGGCGGTTATGCCCAGCTCCGCATCCGCGCGATCGTCCGTCAGTCCGCGCAGCAATGTCCGCACTCGGCCCCAGTGGTGGTTCGCGGCCGCCAGGTCCGTGCTCCTGATCCACTCTGCCGCTCGCCGGTGCCAGCGCGCCGCAGCGAGCGCTTCACCGGCTTCTTCCCAATGGTGCGCGAGGGTGGCGGCGCGTTCGTCGAGCTGTTCGGTGTCTTGTTGCTCGATCGCGCGCGCCACTCCAGCGTGAACATGGCGGCGGCGCTCGCGAAGCTGGCTGCCGAGCGCGACCTCCTGCGTCAACGGGTGCTTGAAGGCGTATTCGACGATTGGATAGATCGCCTGCTCGTGAATGAACTCCGCCCGCCGCAGTGCGGCGAGCGAAGCCTTCATCTCCTCCGCAGGCAGATCGGCCACCGCCGCGAGCAGCGGCTCGGGGAAGTCCTTGCCGATCACCGACGCGACTTGCAGCAGGCGCTTCTCACGCTCGGGCAAGCGATCGATGCGCGCGGCGAGCACCGCCTGCACCGTCGCCGGTACGGCGAGCCGCTCGACCGGCGTCACGAGCCTATAGGCGCCGCGCGTACCTTCGAGGCTCCTCGACTCGATCAGCGTCTGCACAATCTCCTCGGTGAAAAACGGGTTGCCGCCGGTGCGGGTATGAATCGGGTCCGTCAGCGCGGCGATCGTCGCATCGCGACCCAGCAGATCCGTCAGCAACTCACCGATCGCCTCGCGCCCAAGCGGCGTCAGCGGGATCTGCCGGTACCAGGACTTCTGCATCCAGTCGGCGTGGTACTCAGGCCGGAAGTTGAGCAGCAGCAGGTTCCGGCTGCCGGCGCGTGCATCCACCATCTGCGCGATGAACTCACCGCTCGCGGCGTCAAGCCAGTGCAGATCCTCGATCATCGTCACCGTGGGGTGCGCTTCCGACACGTTCTGGTTCACCTGGCGCATCACCGCGAGCAACTGTCGCTGACGTACTTCAGGATCAAGTCGCGGCGCCGGTCGCTGTGGATCCGCGACGCCGAGGAAGTCGAACAGCAGCGGCAGCGCGTCAGCGAACGCGAGATCGAGCAGCACCATCCGGCCGGCGATCTTCTCGCGCGCGCTGCGATCGTCGTCCTCCGAGGTGATGCCAAAGTAGGCACGGAACAGTTCGAGGATCGGCAGCAGCGGAATATTCCTGCCGTGCGCGACGGCGCGGGCCTCGAACACGCGCATGCCACGCGCGCGGCAATCCTCGAGGAACTCGAAACACAGGCGGCTCTTGCCGGTGCCCGCGTCGGCGACGACACCCACCACCTGGCCGTTGCCGGCACTGGTCTGCCCAAGCGCGTCTTCCAGCACCCGGATATCCGCAGCGCGCCCGACGAAGCGCGACAGACCGCGCGCCCGCGACACGTCGAAGCGCGTACGCGCCAAACCAACACCGGTGAGGCGATGCACTCGCACTGGCTCTGCAACACCCTTCACCCGAAACTCACCGAGATCTTCGAACGCGAAGTAGCCGCTGGCGAGGGCCACGGTCGCTGCCGTCACGCAGCAGCTGTCCGGCAGCGCCAGTGCCTCCATTCGTTGGGCGAGGCCAACGGTGTGGCCCTGCGCCGTGTAGTCCATGCGCAGATCGTCGCCGATCGAGCCGACCACTACGTCGCCCGAGTTGATGCCGATTCGCGTCGAGAAGCCGACGCCGTGCTCGCGCATCACCTCGGTCGCGTAGCGTGCGAGCTCGCCCCGCAGATGCAGCGCCGCATAACACGCCCGCTGGGCATGATCTTCATGAGCAATCGGCGCGCCAAACAGCGCCATGATGCCGTCGCCCGTGTACTGGTTCACCGTGCCTTCGAAGCGGTGCACGCCTTCGGTCAATATCGCGAAGAAGCGTTCGAGGATGCGGTGCCATGCTTCCGGGTCGAGTTGTTCGGCGAGTCCCATCGAGCCTTTCACGTCGGCGAACAGAACGGTCACTTGCTTGCGTTCGCCTTCGAGGGCCGAACGCGACTGCAGGATCTTGTCGGCGAGGTGTTTGGGGGTGTAGGAGCGGGTGGTGCGATCCGGGCTGCCTGTCGATTGAATCCGGGTTTGTGTCTGTGGCCTATCGCCCGAAACCGCAGAACCACACTCGAGACAAAACTTCGCACCCGATGGCAAGACGGCCCCGCAGCTCGTGCAAGCCAAGGTCACCGGAGTCCCGCACTCAAGACAGAAACGGGCACGTTCCGGGTTTGAGTGGCCGCAATGGGTGCACTTCATTACGGTAGACACTTATTCACGACGTCCCAGCAGAACGCCTTCAAGCATTGCGCCAACAAGGGCGCGTGCACGATCCGGGTCTGTAGATGACATCTCAGCCGGCAGACGGCCTGGCTTCTGCACGTCGGACTGCGTCGACAACACGCCGGAGATTCTTTCAATACCGATGTTGTCCAATAAAGAAGCGAGGTCAAATCCCAACATTCTGGCTCCGGCCATCTCATAGTCGAAAGTAACCTCCTGGGTCCACTCAGCGAACTCTTCGAACAGACGCTCCTGATTGCCGATTAGCAGGTAGTTGCTGACGATGAGCATCAAATCCTGTGCGTCTTTTCGTGGTGACTCGTCGTGTCGCTCACACCAGCACACGATTTTCAACAGTCCGAGGGCTGGCAAAGATACCACTTGGGCGAAGATTCCACCTGGAAGGCGCACGTCGATGGCATTGACGGCGAGAAAACCTACTCGCGTGTTGTGGAGCGGGCGCTGGAGGATTTCGTACGTCGTATAAAGGCTCGCCGCATATTAGAGCTGCGTGGGTCCGGACTGTGGGAGGGTGATCTCGCACAGATGAGGCGGGATCAGGAACCGGCGCGACGCAAGGCCAAATGATCCTGGTCGACACTTCGGTATGGATTGAATTTTTTCGAGTTCGTAATCCGATCGATCTTGCTCGTTATGCGGATATCGATGAAGTGGTCACCTGCCTTCCCGTAGTTCAGGAAGTGCTTCAGGGGTTTCGCGACGAACGCGCGTTTCTGCACGCTCGCGAGGCGATGCTCGCGTTGCCAATCGTAGAATCGCCGCTCAATCAAGACGTTTCCCTGGAAGCGGCAGCTCTCTATCGGGCGGCGCGCCGCGCGGGAGTCACGGTAAGGTCTTCGGTAGACTGCCTCATTGCCGCCTGTGCCCTGCGACATCAGCTCGAAGTCCTGCATCATGATCGCGACTTCCAGGCGATTGCCAAAGTCGCACCGCTGCTGCAACGATCAATATCGCAACGATCAATCCGTTGATGCGTCGCGTATGCGCATGCTGACTTCCAGCTCGTCCGGAGATTTCCCTGAGCAGCCGGTCCGCCTGACCCAGAGCACCCATGCCGCGATACATCGCCTCGGCCTCGCGCAGGCGGACGCCGATCGGCGAGCCTTGCTCTGACCAAAAGATCCACTTGTTCAGTGCATTCCCTGGCAATTGACGCTTGACCGCCGTCAGGCCGGATCGGCGAGCAGCTTCCTGACCTCGGCATCAATGAAAGCGTCATCCACCGGACTCATGCCCGGCAGACACACAACGTGGCCCCACATTGAATGGATGACACTGAGCTGCGCATTGGGCATCTGCTTGACCTCGGCCTCGTTGTCCGCCACTGAAAAGTACATGTCGGTGTCACACGGCATGATCAGCGCGCGCGCCTTGATGGAACGCAGTGCGCGACCGATGTCGCCGTTGAAGCGTGGATGGGCAGAGATGTCGGCAGACATCCAGGTCAGGGTCTGGTGATAGAGATCTGCCGGCACCCAACTGGAAAAGAATCCCTCAGCCATGCCGGTGAATTCTGCAAGCGTCGCGGCGCCCATCTGCTGGTAGCCACGTGCGCGGTACCAGTCCGACGACCAGGCCATGATCGTTCCGAGGGCGGTAAAGGCTTTGAGCATCCTCGGCGGCCACGAGGTACAGCGGCCCTCATCCCAGCCCTCGGCGCTCTCCATGATGGTCTTGTAGCCGTTCAGGTACAGCCAGTTGTGCGCAGAGGTTTTCGCCGAACCACAGATGCTGCAGATGCGCGCCACAAAGTCGGGATACAGCGCACCCCAGTGATAAGCCTGCTGGCCGCTCATGGATGCGCCAATCGCAAGCTGGAGGTGCTGCACACCAAGGTGTTCCGTGAGCAACCGGTGTTGGGCGACGACGTTGTCGTAGGGGGTGACCAACGGGAAATCCATGCCGGCATGGGGTGGCGCGCAGTTGCTCGGCGAGGTTGAAAGCCCGTTGGTGAACATGTCAGGCACGACGATGAAATACCGGTCGGGGTCGAGCGCCATACCTTTGCCGATGAACGGCGCATTCGACTGGTGCTGACCGCTGTACCAGGTTGGATAGACGATAGCATTGTCGCCGGCAGCGTTGAGCGAGCCCCAGGTGGCATAACCGATGTGCGCACGGGGCAATACCTTGCCGGACTGGAGTTCGAAGTCGCCGAGTTCGTAGCGGCCTTCGATCGGTACCTGCGGGTTACTCATCACACTCTCCCTTTACGTTGTCTCGGCATATGGTGGCTGTCAGACATCATTGTGAAGCGGGCTGCACCACCACTGTCCGTGCATCAGCCGCAATCCATGCCATATCGCTGTCGATGGGCGGCGAGTCAGCGATCAACCCATCAATGTGGGCCACGAAGTCCGGGGCCGTGAAATCACGCATGACCGACCTCGGCCCGATTGTGTTTGCGGGCGTTCGATGTGTCGAGGTGATCGATATGAATGTTGGTATCGACGAAATGCTCAGCGCTCATTCATCACATCCCGAGACAGCTTCGCGCCGAGTTTCATCTTGCCGCGCAGTCCTTTCATGGTCGCTTCATATCGCTGCATGCGTTTTTGAGTCTGGGCGTACTGGGCCAACCATAGCCTGAACTGTTCATTCAAGGTCGAGTTTTCGGCGCGTGCCCTCGCCCTGGCCGCTTCGATCAGTGCTTCTTCAGCAGAGAGGGTGACATTCTTCGTGCAGCTCTCCAGGTTAGGTGTTGAATCACAAGAAAGCAGTGTACAAGGAAATAACGCGATTGCAGAACAATAGGGTTCGTTTCACACAGCGCCGCTGCGCGGCGTACGACACTTGCGGCAGAATCGGACCGTTGGATGAAGGGCCATCCACGCAGACACACCCTGTCCAACGACTTGAGTGTGGGGCTCTGCGGATTGCTGGAGGAGTATTGGCGTCAGGCCCATGGAATTACGAAATAACGTTCGAGGAGACTCGCGCCTCGAGGCCGACAGATCGGGATCTCGGAAAAAAGTGGGAGGGCTGAGAAGGAATTTCTAAAGTGCAGACGTCACCTCACCTCACCTCATCTCACCTCGCCAACAATGACCAACCCAGCCGCGTACCGCAGTACTCAGAGCGTCCCGTGAAAACACTCGTAGTCTTTCCCATCTTCAAATCCTTGCATATTTAATACTTTGTGTTAAATATGCAAGTATGATTGAACGTCTCGTTGAAACGGAAATTCGCAGCGCTCTGGACCGCCAGGCAGCGGTGGGCATTATCGGACCACGACAAGTGGGCAAGACGACACTGGCACTGAAAATCGCCGGGGAACGACCGTCACGCTATCTTGATCTCGAGTCACCACAGGACAGGGCTCAGCTGCAGGAGCCAGAACTCTTTTTCCAGCGTGAGGCTGGCAAGCTGATCATCCTGGACGAGATCCATCGTGCGCCAGAACTGTTCCAGCCCATGCGTGGCTTCATTGACCGGGAGCGCAGAAAAGGTCGCCGAACCGG
>JAYSTS010000141.1:0-6084 GCA_043719475.1 Gammaproteobacteria bacterium
GAGACGGGTTTCAAGCTCCGCAACCTGGTCGAGATCACCAGCTTCTGACGCCTTGTCGATGGCGCCAAACAAATCAGGCCGGGGCGCATCGAGCTTGAGACCGCTGGGCCCGGAGCCGACCATGACAAGCCCGCGAACGAGTGCGGGTTGTTCGAGTGCAAAGTCCATCGCCAGTGCACCGCCCATGGAACAGCCAATCACCAACACAGGTTCGGTGATCTCGACTGTCCTCAAAATGACCTGCAGATCTTCGAGATGCGAGAAGTCACCCGCCACCGGTTCACTGCGACCATAACCACGCAGATCATGGCGAACGACGCGATAGCGTTCTGCCAGCCAGCCAAACTCATAGTTCCACTGCCTTGAATCCGCAACACCCGCATGCAGCAACACAACCGGCTGGCCACTGCCAGCGACCTCGAAGTAGAGCCGTGCCAAACCGTTCTTCGCAAAATCAGTCTGTTTCTGCTTCATAACGAATCTCCGATCGCATTCCGTACCGCTTTCACCAAACGTTTTCGCTCGGCTGCCGTATTCACTGCCATGCGGGTGAAGTCCTCAGCCGAAAGCCGAACGTCGGCGAACAGTCCGGCGGGATCTTCATGAAAGTGAAGGAAAGCTTTTGATCGCCGGTAAAAAACGCCCGGTCGCTTTTCCTTCAGCGCATCGATTCCGCGAAGTTCAGCCAGCACGTCTTCGAGACGGGAGATCGCTACTTGTCCTGCATGTTTCATCGCTCAACGCCTCCTGGGCAGGTAGACCTTACATTGCATTGGTGTGCAGGCCCTGCCTTACGCATCGACCCACTCGGCAAAAGTGACCAGGTTGCCATCTGGATCGAGGACGCCGAACTCCCGCGCTCCCCAGGGCTTGGTCGCCATTGGTGCGCCGGGATGCACGACACCAGCACGCTGACAGGTGTCATACAGGGCTTCGATGCCTTCTACCCGGATTCGACAACTGGTGTTCTCGGGATATCGACGATCACTACACGCCCAGAAATGCACGCCCACCGCGCCTCTGGTCACCACGCCATAGGACCCGGGATCGGAGTGCCGAACCGAGAAGCCAAGAACGGTGGCAAAAAAATCGACGCTGCGCTGGATATCGAGCGAGGCGAGGACCGGAATGGATGACACGAACCGCGTTTCAGACATGCTCGATCCTCGTTTTCGGCGGGAACATTCGCCAGGTCAGCAGCACCAACAATCCAAAGCTGGTGTAGGCCCCAATGAACACCCAGGGGGGTAAATCGAAGAACAGCACCGAACCAAGCCAGTGTTCAATGAACGACGTGGAATAACCATCGGCACCTGCTGCGAGGCGCGCCTGATTTTCCAGCGCTGTTAAGGGACAGATGATGCCGAGCCAGGATTCGAGAACCACCATCAGGATCGCCAACAGGTGTAATACACGAAACCAGAGTCGGTTGACGAACGCCCAGCCACAGAGGTTCCCGACAATGATCGTGAGCAACCCGCCTACGACAAACAGCACAAAGCCAACGTGCAGGATGAGTACCGCATCGGCCACCCAGCCCCACATTGCGGGTGTCATGCGGGCGTTCGATCGTCCTGCAGAACGACGCCGTAGGAACGCACTTCGGCTTCGTGCGGCAGATCTCGCCACGGCTCCCGCAGCGCTGCGGAGTACCACGCGCGCATCGAGGACAACGTTCGCAATCGCTGTGCATAATCCTGCGCTTTGGCAGATAACTCAGGTGAGTAGGTTTGAACACGAAAGGCAACCGGCGCGTAAAACGCATCGACTGCGGTGAATCGTTCGCCAGCGAGGAATGGTCCACCAAACTTTGACAGGCCATCGCACCAGAGTTCATCCATCCGTGCCCAGTCCGCTTGCAATGCCTTGGTCACGGTGTGCAGCTTGACTCGAAGGGCACAGTTCATACCACAATGATTGCGTAGCTCGCCAAAACTTGAGTGCATTTCCGCCGACGCACTGCGCGCCCACGCGCGGGCTGTTCGATCTGACGGCCAGACCTGTGGATGTTCTTCAGCGACATATTCCGCGATCGCGAGCGAATCCCAGATCACCGTATCGCCATCTACCAGGCACGGCACTTTGCCGGTGGGTGAAAACGTCTTGATGGCGCCAGGCGCCTTTTCATCGAACGGGCTCACCCGCTCAATGAAGGGGATGCCCAGTTCCCGCAGCAGTATCCAGGGGCGGAGCGACCAGGAGGAGTAGTTCTTGTTGGCAATGTGCAGGAGCAGCATGAGTTTCTTTCGTTCCTCTCTTTCGTTCTTCTCTTTCGTTCTTTGGAGGCCGTGAGCAATTCAGTGCAATCATGAAATAGAACACACACGACGGGCCAGTGTTTTTAACGTGTGCTCGTCATCTACTGGAACAGGAGGCATCATCGGCGCTGATTCGAACCCCACGGTGGGGTCCATGACGTCGCACATTTCAAGTAGTGAGCAGGCGCGTCGATACTTCGGTCGGCGACCACACATCGGCATCCCAACTTCTCCCCTGCAGCATCGCTCTGCCTGGTATGGCGCCGATATCCGCAAGCAAGTCGAGACGCCGCTGAACGATATTCAGTACGTCCTTACGCCCGCCGACATCGCTGAAATCGAGACCGCCATGGCCCACGCCAGAAAAATCGGCAAGCCTGCGATCTCGCTGTCCGCCAGCGATTTTCCGCTGGAGCGCCTGCATCAGCGACTGCAAGCCATTCAATTCGAGCTCGGCGAAGGGCGTGGTTTTGCGCTCATCAAAGGCGCGCCGGTCACACGGTGGAGCACTACCGACAGCGAGCTATTTTTCTGGTGCCTCGGTCAGCACTTGGGAAGTCCAGGATTGCAGAATCCACAAGGCGATCTGCTCGGTCATGTGAAGGATACCGGCGATGCCACGGTAGACCCAATGGTTCGCCTCTACCGAACAACGTCAAACATCAACTGTCACTGTGATGGCGCGGATGTGGTCGGTTTACTGTGCCTGCACGCGGCCGATGCAGGCGGTACCAGCCGAATCGCAAGTTCGGTAACCGTGTTCAACGAGCTCCTCATCGCTCGACCCGATCTCGCTGCACGATTGTTCGGTGACATCCGGATGGATCGTCGCAATGAGGAAAAACCCGGCGAACTGCCTTACTCGATACTTCAGCCCTCACGATACGACGGCTCAACACTCCGGACGTTTTATCACTCGGACTACTTTCGCTCGGTGGCAAGACACGTCGGCGCGCTTCCAGAGGCAGAGCTGGAATTACTGGACTGTTATGAGGCGATCGCCGAGCGTCCGGACGTCCGTTTCGAGATGCAGTTCGAGCCTGGCGACATCCAGCTCTTGTCGAACCACACCATCATTCATGCACGGACGGCTTATGAGGATCGCGCGGGTAGTCAGCGACATCTGCTGCGCCTGTGGTTGACGCTCGATCCACATTGATCAAACCCCCGCGACAGAAAACAACCGCCCGGTCGAAGCGCGCATTCGCAATGCCTTAAGCGGTTCGTAGTCCGTGGAAAAGTAGAACGCAGTGAGGTGCTCCATATCCGCGAACTCCAGGACGATGGTTCGACCGGGAGCCACATCACCTTCCAGCAACCGTGTCTCGCCACCCCGAACCAGATAGCGGCCGCCATGTGCCGCGATGATTGCCGGCACGAGGCGACGGTATTCTTCGAACGCCTGTGGGTCAGTGATCTGGATATCGGCAATCAGATACGCACTCATGTTGATTCCTGACTCTTGTGAGAAAGTGAATGGGCATGGTCTTCCCAGTGACGGCCATCAAACGGAATGATCCGCAGGGAAGATGGGACGTCGACAAGACATCGCACGTTGATGTCGATACCGTCCGGATTGGAGCGGGGGACATAAAACGGCTTGATGCCGCACACGCGACAGAACGTATGCTGCGCCACTCCCGTATTGAAGGTGTAAGTGGTGACATGGTCAGCACCTCGAAGCAGATGAAATGACGACTTCGGTACGATCAGATGAAGAAAGCCAGTCATCGAACAGACGGAGCAGTTGCAGTCTTCAACTTCAAGATCTTCTGAAGCTTCAACCTCGAACTTTATCGCGCCGCAGTGACAGCCGCCGTGGTAGATCACGGTTTGGGAGTGTCGACGCGGTAAAACGCGGTGGACAACGGTGGTCGTCCGTTGGTAACCGTCTCTTCGATGTGATCGAACCGCCCGCCAATCTTTTCCACCGCCTTGCGTGATCGCCAGTTATCAACGCCAATGTGGAACCACACTGTATCCGCACGCTGAAACGCATGAGCGAGCATGAGGGACTTCAGTTCGCCGTTGGTCGATCCACCCCAGTGACTGCGTGCGATAAAGGTGAAGCCAATGGCAACTTCACGCGTCCCCGGTTTCCAGTCGTAGTATCGCGAGGTACCGATGACCATGCCGGATATCTTGTCTTCAACGATCAAGGCGCCCTGCTTCAGCGCCCCGACGAAGACGTTTTGCAGAAACACTTCCCGCTGGTATCGCAGCGGGTCGGGGTGTTGTTCCCAGATCAACGGGTCGGCAGCGGCGGCATACAGCGCTTCGAAGTCATTCGCAACCAACGGCCGCAAGCGAAGCGTAGCGCCTATAAGCGTGGGTGCAAAATCGAATGGGAGCATCACGTTGTCATACACCTTCAGATCCTTCGCAGAGTAACAGCAGAACAGCACTTCACCGAGTGATCCTGCGACCCTGACAGCTGTTCGCACAGCGGCGACCGCAACCTGTGTCGCTGCATCAATCGGGTAACCGTATGCACCGGTGCTGATGCAAGGAAACGCAATCGATGTCGCACCTTGCTTCGACGCAAGCCTGATGGACTTTGTATAACACGCTGCCAGCAACAATGCCTCTCTCTGCCTGCCCGCCTGCCCGCCGCCGCGCCAGACAGGGCCTACTGCATGAACAATCCACCTGGCGCGAAGTGAGAATCCAGGCGTTACTTTGACATCCCCGATTTCGCAGCCACCGAGCTGCCGACATGCACGTAATAAATCGATACCGGCGGCGCGATGGATCGCTCCATCCACGCCACCACCACCAAGCAAGGAGATGTTGGCAGCATTGACGATCACATCAACATCCAGGGTCGTGATGTCGGCGTGCAGCGCCCGTATGCGAACAGGTGTACTCATGTCGTCACACGTCGGGTATCAGCCGCTTGCCAAAACCTACCGCCCGATCTTCCGTGTAGCCAAGACGGCGATAAAACGTCATGGCCTCATCGTTCCCCTCACGCACCTGCAGATTGACCTTCGGGCATCCAAGCGCCAACAGACGTTCCTCGACGTCACTCATCAACTGGCGTCCGAGCCCTCCGGTCTGCAATGTTGGCAATACCGCCAGGTAGTTCACCCAGCCACGATGTCCCTCATAGCCGGCCATGACGGAGCCGACAATGCGGCCCTCCAACTCGCCGACCAGAAACAACTCAGGTTGCACCAGCAGTTTTCTTTCGATGTCTTTCTGTGGGTTGTTCCACGGGCGAGTGAGGCCACAGTCCATCCACAGCTGCACCACCTGCTCCGTGTCTTCCACCCGAAAACGTCTGATATCCATGCGGTGTCTCAAGCGACGGACAACAGATGGTTGACCAACTCATCAGGCGCGGAGAAGAATGGAGAATGATCCGAGTTCATCGAGATGACGCGCTGACAGGGTGAGGCATCGATCATGCGCCGCTGCATCGCAGGAGTGATGGCCCGATCTTGCAGACACTCGATGTAAACCCGAGGGACACGGCCGAATCGCTCGGTCGTCAGGTGCAGTGGTGTTGTCAGCGGCAACAGCGGTTCAGGCAGAAGCAGCGTTCTGGCCAGCGCTCTGTCGTTGGCATCGCAGCCACCGTAAAACGCCATATCAATGATTTCATCCTTGACCGTCGCGGAGCGCTGGTCCTGCGCGATGACAAGGTTTCCAGCCAGCGCGCTGTCGGGATCCATGCCCGACACCGCAAGCAGCGTGTCGCCATCCTGCAGAAGAAACGCGCACAGATAGACAAGCGTTCGCACACGCTCCGGCCGCGCCTGCGCCGCTTCGCTGATGAGAATGCCGCCACGGCTGTGGCCGACCAGAATGACGGGTTCGTCCG
>JAYSTS010000142.1:0-16876 GCA_043719475.1 Gammaproteobacteria bacterium
GGTCATCGACGTGGCTGAAAGCCTCGAAAGCGTACCGCACAAGCTGGATCAGGCACGGATCGACGATGCAGATACGATTGCCGTCGTCCAGGGCAAACCGGTCACGCAGCTACCCACCGATCTGTACATACCGCCCGAGGCCCTGGAAGTCTTTCTGGAGACCTTCGAAGGTCCGCTGGATCTACTGCTGTATCTCATCCGCAAGCAGAATCTCGACATCCTGGAAATTCATGTCGCCGAGATCACCACGCAGTACATCAGGTACATCGAACTGATGAGCATGGTGCAGCTTGAGCTGGTCGGTGAATATCTGGTGATGGCCGCCCTGCTCGCGGAGATCAAGTCGCGAATGCTGCTGCCAAGACCTGGCGAGGCCATTGATGATGAGGACGATCCGCGGGCCGAACTCATCAGGCGGCTGCAGGAATACGAACAGATCAAGACAGCAGCGGAGGATGTCGAAAAGATGTCTCGCGTTGATCGGGACATCTTCCTGGTTCATCCCGAGCGTCCGGAGCTGGTGCGCGAGCGTGTTGATCCACCCGTTGATTTGCGTGAGCTGCTGCTGGCACTGGCTGAAGTGCTCAGCCGCGCCGAAATGTATACGAGCCATAGCGTGACACTGGAACCACTCTCAGTGCGGGAACGGATGTCGAACGTCCTGGCGTTTATTTCCGCGGCCGGAGATTTTGTGTCGTTTCAGCAGCTGTTTACCCGCGCTGAGGGCCGAAGGGGTGTCATCGTGACTTTCCTGGCACTGATGGAACTTGTTCGTGCAGGGCTCATCAACCTGGTGCAGAACGAACCCTTTGCGCCAATCTATTTGCGCGCCAGATCCGAAGAGTTATACGCATCCCAACCGGAGGAATGACGGAAGAATGGAAGGCAATCGCATCAGGCAGATAATCGAAGCGGCGCTCATGGCTGCGGATGAACCACTCAGCGTGGAACGCCTTGTCAGGCTGTTCAAACGAGGGGAAATTCCAATCGATGACCTGCGCCAGGCCGTGAAGGAGAGTCTGGAGACGCTGGAAGCGCAGTGCGAAGGCCGAGGCTTTGAACTGAAAAAAGTGGCTTCCGGTTACCGCTTTCAGGTGCGTCAGGAATTGTCCGAGTGGGTGAGCCGATTGTGGGAAGAAAAGCCCGGCAAGTACTCCCGCGCATTCCTGGAAACGCTGGCCCTGATCGCCTACAAACAACCCCTGACTCGAGCTGATATCGAAGTGGTGCGTGGGGTAGCTGTGAGTCCGAACATCATACGAACGCTGATGGAGCGCGGCTGGATCCGGATCGTTGGCACTCGCGACACCCCTGGCAGACCATCGTTGTACGGAACCACCAAGGAATTTCTGGACTATTTCAACGTCTCGTCACTCAGTGATCTGCCACCTCTTGCGCAGATTCGCAGCCTCCTTGCGCACGATGCCGCTGATGTGCAGGAAGCCGTGCTTGAGGCGGGCCTCAGCGTTGAACTGATTGTTGGGGAGGAGGCAGTGGGTGAGATCGTCGCTGCCAACGACTCGGGAAACGATGTGGCAATTCTCGAGTTGAAAGCAACAGATCGTTCGCAAGATGATGATGGCCTCGACGCTGAAGAACCGATGGAATCTGCGATAGTCGGAAGCAACGTGGTGCGCCTGCCCACGGGGCATGGTTGATGCGCGGACCAATCAAGCGAACTGCCGGCTCGAGGGCCACAGGCTCGGCAGGGCCCGGCTCTCGATCTACAGGTGAGCGATCTGCTGGGCCGAAATCTCCGAATCAGAGAACGACGAGGCAACGATCGACCAGCCGGCGAGGTACCGAAGAGAACACATCACCACGCTCGCGTCGTTCTTCCACTGACAGCAAGAGTCGAGAATCGGCACCTCCGAACACTCGACCTGAACCTGCCGCGAGACGGCCGGTGCCAGCGCCAGTGGTCGTGTCGGTAAATCCTGAGCGATTGCAGAAAGTTCTTGCCGATGCAGGCTTCGGCAGTCGACGCGAGATCGAACGCTGGATTGAACAGGGTCGTGTAGCGGTTGATGGTGAAGTGGCCACACTGGGCCTCAAGGTGCTGCCGACAGCCCGGATTCTGCTTGATGGCAAACCAGTGGCCGCTGTGCCCAAGCTCACGCGATCAAGAGTACTGCTGCTCAACAAATCGGCCGGTACGATCAGTACACGTAACGATCCCGAGGGTCGACCGACTGTTTTTGAAGACCTGCCGGACATCAGGCGTGGACGATGGGTGATGGTCGGTCGACTGGATACCATGACCTCCGGATTGCTGTTGTTTACGGATGATGGAGAACTTGCCAACAAGCTGATGCACCCGTCCTCGGTACTCGATCGGGAGTACGCCGTCCGGATCGACGGAACCCTTACCGACGCAGAGATAACGATGTTGTGTGAAGGCGTGACGATCGAAGGCGAAGCCATGCGATTTACGGACCTTCGTTATTACGACGGACGCAGTCGCAATCATTGGTACCACGCCGTGTTGATGGAAGGTAAACAGCACGAGGTGCGATTGCTGTTTACTGCGGTGGGACGTGTTGTCTCCCGTCTCAAACGGGTTCGTTTTGGTCCGGTGGCGCTACCATCGCGGTTGCTGGCTGGACATTACGAAGAACTGCCCGAGCGCGACGTGGCGCAGCTTCGACGACTGGTTGGATTGTCGAATCCGCCAACCACAGCCAACGTGCGTGAGGACCGGAAAAAATCCGTGCTGCTGCCATTCCCGGAACTTTCGGAGCGTCATCGGGGCAGTTGATCTCAATTGGACAAAAATTACGCAACCGAAAATGCTGCGCAGGGTCTTTAAGAGCTGCGGAACGATTGACTGGAGAGAAGGTCGGTATTGCAGCGGAAATCAAACCGTAAGGTCACAACCAACGGAGTTGGCAGATCCAGTCATGAGACGTCGAGCAAATGCACCCTGTGGGAGCGATCTTGCGATCGCGAACTGTTGGTTCCGTGACTTTGTGGGAGCGATCTCCTGATCGCGATCTTCGATGATCCCAACAATCGCGGTCTGGAGACCGCTCCTTCTACAACTACAACGCTGCTACACCCGTCCTTGTGTGCCTGCTGCTGGTCAGTGGATCAACAGATTGCGCGACTGATGTTCGGTTGCTTCGGTCAGCGCGCTACGGGCTTCCTTGAGTACGGCTTCTGCTGAACTTGCGCCATTCGTGGTGCTGATGCCGATCGTCGCCGACAGGTGTTCGCGCAGCGAAGGGTTGTCGAACTGCATGGAGTTCACCAGCACTTCCACCTTGTTGGCGACCCGCTGCGCGCCTTCCTTGGTGGTGCGTGGTAGCAGCACGGCAAGATGGTCGTCATCAATCTGGAAGATTCCATCGGCTTCCCGAAGTTTGTTGCCCAGGTGTTTTTGCAGTTGATCGGTCATCGCTTGTGAGGTGGCCGACCCATGGGCGGTGCGGATGGTCTCAATGCCGGTCAGGCGAATCAGGATCAGGGCGTCTTCCTGATTGGCCTTGGCTTTTTTCGCCTTCTTGTTACGTTCCTTGGCCGTGAGCTCGTGGACCACCAATGCGTTGGCCAATGCCGGGGCTGCCAGCCGCAGCAGTTCTTCGAGGGTTTCCAGATCGCCTGTACTGAATCGTCGGGGTGCAGTCAGTTTGACTTCGCCACCGCTGATGCCGGTTGTGCCCAGTTGCAGGTTATAACTGATGCTGTGCTGCCCAGGTTCGCCGGTGGTGAAGTCGACGTTGTGGTCGGTATTCTGATAGGCCAGATGTGTGGCCGGTGAGATCGCCATCACCTGTTCGAACATGCGATCGAGTAAAGCCGCGATTTCCAGCTCGCGATGGAATGACTGAACCATAGTCAGCGCGGTATCAGGTTCAAAACGTCGAGGTGTGCTCATGTCCTTGTGGGCCTTTCTTTCTTCTCAATGGAGATTGCACCTTCGAGGTGCGCTGGATCTACCTTCAGATTTTCTGTGATGCAGGACCAAAAAAGTGAGAAGGAAGCGGCACTTCCGGATGAAGGTCAACGGCAGGCGCGGACATTGACCAAGATTTCGGAACTAGGAGTCTGCGCGGCAGAAGGCGCCGCCGCAGCCTGTCGAGCTTCTGCCGCGCGGACTCCTACGGACCGGTCCAGTCCCGGGCCGTCAAACGGGCGCCTTGGAGCGTTGAAGGTGCGGCATCGGAAAGCAGATAGAGATACAGCGCCATGTGCGCTTCTGCCGTTGGCAGGGTTCGCGGATCTTCTGCGGGATATGCCGCGGCGCGCATCGCGGTGCGTGTACCGCCCGGATTCAGGCTGGTAACGAGTATCCGGCTGGTGCCGCTCAGCTCATCGACGAGCACGTCGACCAGGCCTTCCAGCGCAACCTTCGACACGGCGTACGCTCCCCAGAAAGCACGTGCCTTGCGGCCGACACCGGACGAGGTGAAGACGATGCTGCCCCGATTGCTGGCTTCCAGCAACGGCAGCAGTGCTCGTGTGAGCATGAATGGCGCCGTCGTGTTGACACGCAGTACAGACTCCCAGGTGGATGTCGGGTAGTGCGCAATCGGGGTCATGGCGCCCAGCAATGAAGCATTGTGAACGAGGCCATCGAGGTGCCCCATGCTGTCGGCGATGGCGTCATGCAGCGCCTCGACGTTGTCGTCTCGCAGGCCGGCGAAATCGCAGGGAACGATGACCGGGCTCGTCGACGTGTGCGACGAGATCCAGTCGAACACCGTTTCCAGCCTGTCGCGAGAGCGACCGAGCAGAACGACGTTCGCGCCAAACAGCGCGCAGCTTCGAGCCAGCGTGTTGCCGATACCGGTGCCTGCGCCGGTCACCAGGATGTTCTTGCCGGCAAGGCAATCCTTCGGTGGTAACCAGGGCCAGGATTTTGCTGCGGCAGTGAGTTCCGGATACCCGGCGAACTCAGGGCTTGAATGCATGGACAAGATAATTTGCTCGGACGTTGTCAGACAGTCTCGCCTGACGGGTAACAGGGTTGTAGCGCATACCGGTGACCTGGCGGACTTCCAGGCCCGCTGCGCGACAGGCTGCTGCCAGTTCACTGGGCCGGATGAAACGTGCGTAGTCGTGGGTACCGCGAGGCAGGATATTGGTTATGTACTCGGCGCCCAGAATCAACAGTGCATAAGCCTCCGGGTGACGGTTGATGGTTGAGAAGACGATGTGGCCACCATTGCGGACCAAGGCAGCGCACGCGGCGACCGTGGAGTAGATGTCGGGGACATGCTCCAGCATCTCAAGGCAGGTCACGGTATCGAACGCGCCTGCATGGGTGGCCGCGAAATTCTCTGCGGAATCGCGGATGTACTGCAGTTCAACACCCGCCTCGAGGGCGTGCAGGCGAGCCACCTGCAATGGCGCTTCGCCCATGTCGATACCCGTCACGCTGGCGCCGCGCCGTGCCATGGCTTCGCTGAGGATGCCACCACCGCAGCCGATGTCGACGATCCGCGATCCCGACAGCAGCGACTTGCTGTCGATGTAGTCAAGCCGACAGGTGTTGACGTCATGCAGTGGTCGGAAATCGCCTTGCGGATCCCACCACCGATGCGCCATCGCCTCGAATTTGGCAATTTCGGCTGGGTCGACGTTCTCGTTCAGCAATTTGTTGGTTACCAGGTGGGAATGTTTGGTCTGTGTTCGTCCGGGCCCGGACTAGAGAAGAGCCCGGACACGAGCGGCCTGCAGATCGACTCGCGCACGAATTGCGGCCAGGTCCAGGTGCATCGGCATGCCATTACGCACCGATGCACGTCCGTGTACCCAAACGTTGTCCGCCCGCCATGCGCCGCTGTTGTGCAACAAGCTGGCGAACGGATCATAAACAGGTTGGGCGCAGATCGAGGCTGGAGAAAACACCGCGACATCTGCCAGCTTGCCTGGTTCTAGAGAGCCCAGTTCGTGCTCGCGTCCGAGCGCACGCGCACCACCGAGGGTAGCCTTCAACAGCGTATGTCGGGCATTGCCCGCAACTGGATTCTCAGCCTGCATTTTCGCCAGCAGCGCGGCGGTACGAGCGTCATCCAGCACACTGAGTGCATTGTTGGAGGCAGCGCCGTCGGTGCCGATGGCCACGTTGATCCCGCTGGCATCAAGACCATTCACCGGGCAGACCCCGTCGGCAAGTTTCAGATTCGAATTCGGGCAGTGCACCACGTGGGCGCCATGTGCCGCCAGCAGTTCGATTTCGGCGCGATCGAGCTGGGTCATATGTACCGCCTGCAATTGCGGATTGATCAATCCGATGTCAGCGAGGACAGCAATCCAGCTGCGTCCGTGTTTTGCCTTGGCGGCCGCAACTTCGGCAGCGGTTTCGTGCAGGTGCGTGTGCACGTTCAACCCGAGTTCCTGCGCATACATGTGGACCCGCTCGAGGGTCTTGTAGTCTACCGAGTACGGCGCATGGGGCCCGAAGGCGACACTGACCAATGGGTCCTGGGCATACTCATCGTGCAGACGAAACCCCAGTTCAAAACACTCATCGACGTTGCGGCTCCACGCGTTTTGCGCATCAAATATCGGGAATGCGGCGATGGTGCGGATGTTCGCTGCGCGCGCGATCCGCGCAGTGATTTCTGGGAAAAAATACATGTCCGTGAAGGTGGTGATGCCGTGCCCGAGCATCTCGACGATCGCCAGTTCAACACCTGCGGTCACAAAATCCGGGTCAACGAGCTGCTTCTCCAGCGGCCAGATGCAGTTGCGCAGCCAGCTTTCCAGCGGCATGTCTTCACCCGCGCCGCGCAGCAGTGTCATCGCTGCGTGGGTGTGGCCGTTGATGAGCCCTGGCATGACGATGCTGTCGTTGAAACTGTGCTGCTCCCGGGCGGTAAAACGCTCGTGAATATCTCGGGTCGGGCCGATTGCACAGATGCGTTCGTTCTGAATGCAGACGCTATGGCTGGATCGCGCTTCATTGACCGGCGCGATGGGGAGCACCCAGGCCGCGTCGATGATGGTGTCGCAAGGGGTTTTGTGCATGTCGGCGATTATACGCGCCACTTCCCCGGTTGACTCTTCAACTGATACTCATCTGACGCTCCATTGACTCTCCGCTGACTAAAAAGGCTGCTTTTTTGGCCCTGGAACATGCCATCAGTAGAGCATTCACGGGTGATCCGGGCTAGCATAGCGGGCTTTTTTACGACCCCCATTCCATGTCAGAAACCGGTCCCGATCAGGCAAGGGAAATCCTGCCCCGCAGCATTGAAGACGAGCTCAAGCAGTCTTACCTTGACTATGCGATGAGCGTCATTGTCGGGCGGGCGTTGCCGGATGTTCGCGACGGCTTGAAGCCCGTGCATCGCCGTGTGCTGTACACCATGAGCGAGATGAATAACACGTTCAATCGTCCCTACGTCAAGTCGGCTCGGGTTGTCGGTGACGTGATGGGCAAGTACCACCCGCATGGTGATGGCGCCATCTACGATACGGTGGTGCGTATGGCGCAGGTGTTTTCGCTGCGTTATTTGCTGGTCGACGGCCAGGGCAATTTCGGTTCGGTTGACGGTGACCCACCAGCGGCCATGCGATACACCGAAGTGCGGATGTCCAAACTGGCATCCGAGCTGTTGTCGGATCTTGACAAGGAAACGGTACAACTGGTTCCGAACTACGATGAAACGCTGACTATTCCCGAAGTACTGCCAACCCGGATACCGAATTTGCTGGTCAACGGCAGTTCAGGCATCGCCGTGGGTATGGCCACCAATATTCCGCCACACAATCTCACCGAAGTGGTGTCGGCCTGTCTGGCACTGCTGGAAGACCCGACGCTCACAATCGATGCCCTGATGGAGTACGTCACAGGGCCGGACTTTCCGACTGCAGGCATCATCAACGGACGTGCCGGGATCATCGAAGCCTATCGCACTGGCCGTGGACGCATTCTGGTTCGAGCTCGCGCCGAGGTCATCGTCGATGAAAAGAACGGTCGCGACGTCATCATCATTTCAGAAATTCCCTATCAGCTGAACAAGTCGCGCCTGATCGAAAAGATCGCCGAACTGGTGAAGGAAAAGAAGATCGAGGGCATCTCCGAACTGCGTGATGAGTCTGACAAGGACGGGATGCGCATCGTGATCGAGATGCGGCGTGGGGAGAGCGGCGAAGTTGTGCTCAACAATCTGTATTCGCAGACCCAGTTACAGAGTGTATTCGGCATCAATTGCGTGGCGCTGGTCAATGGTCAGCCCCGTGTGCTGAATCTCAAACAGATGCTGGAAGCGTTCATTCGCCATCGGCGCGATGTGGTAACGGCGCGGACCGTTTACCTCCTGCGCAGGGCGCGGGAGCGCGGCCACATTCTGGAAGGCCAGGCCGTTGCACTGGCTAACATCGATGCCGTCATTGAGCTGATTCGCAAATCGGCGACGTCGGCGGAAGCGAGGGTTGCGCTGATGGGGCGTGGCTGGTCTCCCGAGACGGTCGTTCGTCTGCTGGAAAAAACCGGTAGTGATGCGTGCAAGCCGGATGGGCTGGGCCCAGAGTTTGGCTTGCGTGATGGTGCCTATTACCTGTCGGAAGTGCAGGCTCAGGCGATTCTCGATTTGCGCCTGCATCGGTTGACAGGGCTTGAACAGAACAAGCTGATCGAGGATTACCAGGTTGTGCTGGACGAGATTGCCGACCTTCTCGATATCCTTGATTCGGCTGAACGGCTGACCCGTGTTGTACGCGAAGAGCTGGAAGAAATTCGCAAGACCTATGGTGATGAGCGTCGCACCGAAATCATTGTCAACCAGGAAGATCTGTCGATCGAAGATTTGATCAACCAGGAGGATCTGGTGGTCACCATTTCCCACCAGGGTTATGCGAAGACACAACCGTTGACGGTCTATCAGGCGCAGAAGCGAGGTGGCAGAGGCAAGGCGGCGACGACGGTAAAAGACGAGGATTTTGTCGAAAATCTGTTGATCGCCAGCAGTCACGATACGCTGCTGTGTTTTTCCAATCAGGGCAAGGTGTACTGGCTGAAGGTGTATCAGATTCCGCAAGGCAGTCGTAACGCCAAGGGGCGGCCAATGGTGAATCTGCTGCCACTGGGCAGCGGCGAACGCATCACCGCCATTCTGCCGATAAAGAATTATGACGCGGATCAATTTGTGTTCATGGCTACGGCCAATGGCACCGTGAAAAAAACCTCACTCGAACAGTTTTCCCGGCCGCGCACGGCCGGACTGATCGCCATCGAACTGGATGAAGACAACACGCTGGTTGGTGTCGCGATCACCAATGGCACCAGTGACATCCTGCTGGTGACCAGCACGGGCAAGGCAACGCGGTTCAAGGAATCCGACGTGCGTGACATGGGACGCACTGCGCGAGGTGTTCGTGGTATCCGGTTGGTCGGCAGTCAGCGCGTCATCTCGCTGATTATTCCGACGACAGGAGGTTTCATTCTGGTGGCTTCTGCCAAGGGTTATGGCAAACGCACGCCAGCCACTGAATTCCCGGTGAAGGGGCGTGGTGCGCAAGGTGTCATTGCAATACAGACCAGCGAGCGTAATGGCCAGGTGGTCGGTGCCGTACAGGTTTTCGAGGGCGATGAGCTGATGCTGATCAGCAATCTGGGAACACTGGTTCGCACCAAGATCGCTGAAGTGTCGATGCAAGGCCGCAATACCCAGGGCGTTCGACTGATCAACCTGCGTGGCGAAGAACAGCTGATCAGTGTCGAGCGCATTGCGGAACAGGAAGAAGAGGCAGGCATCGTTGACGATGCCTTGATTGTCGACGATGCCTCTATTGTCGACGATGTCGAGGCAGCCGACGCGCCATTGGCTGGCGCTGAGGATGATGCATCGTTCGACGAAAACACCGATAACGATGCTGACGACGCATCCGACGACGCATCAGACGATGAAGGAGCAGATGAGTAGCATGACCAAGCGCGCGCACAATTTTTCCGCCGGGCCGGCTGCGCTGCCCACTGAAGTGCTGATCCAGGCACAAGCGGAAATGCTCGACTATCGTGGGTCCGGCATGTCGGTGATGGAAATGAGCCATCGCAGTGATGCCTTCATCGAAATCGCTGAGACCGCTGAAAAGGATTTTCGCGAACTGCTGTCCGTTGGTGATGACTACCATGTGCTGTTTCTGCAAGGCGGGGCGACGCAGCAGTTCGCTGCGATTCCCCTCAATCTGCTTGGCAGTGCCGGTTCGGCTGCATACGTCAACACAGGAGCATGGTCGGTCAAGGCGATCGAAGAGGCACGCAAGTTTTGTGAAGTCCGCATCGCGGCGAGCAGTGAATCGACGAAATTCGATCGCGTTCCACCGGCGAGCGAGTGGCAGGTCGCGCCTACCGATGCCTACCTGCACATCTGTTCAAACGAAACGATCGGCGGAGTCCAATTCCATGAGTTCCCGACGCCTTCAGTTCCGCTGGTGGCCGACATGTCGTCCGACATCCTGTCCCGGCCGATTGATGTCAGTCGATTTGGTTT
Organism: Gammaproteobacteria bacterium; assembly: GCA_043719475.1. Classification (GTDB taxonomy): domain Bacteria; phylum Pseudomonadota; class Gammaproteobacteria; order Pseudomonadales; family Azotimanducaceae; genus SYFY01. The sequence goes on from JAYSTS010000142.1 coordinate 10,443, forward strand.
GATCTATGCGGGTGCGCAGAAGAACATTGGCCCAGCGGGTCTGGTCCTGGTGATTGTGCGTAAAGATCTGCTCAGTCGTGTGCGCAAAGGCATTCCGGGCATGCTCGATTATGGCGTGCACGCCAAGGCTGGCTCGATGTCCAACACACCGCCGACCTATGCCTGGTATATGGCAGGGCTGGTGTTCAAGTGGATGAAACAGCAGGGTGGTTTGCCAGTGATTGCAGAGCGTAATCGGCACAAGGCCGCGACGCTCTATGGCGCCATCGACAACAGCAACTTCTATACCTCCCCGGTAGTGAAGGAGAATCGTTCCTGGATGAACATTCCCTTTACCCTGCCCGATGCAAAACTCGATGCGCAGTTCCTGACAGGCGCAGAAGCACGCAATATGCAGAATCTGCAGGGGCATCGAAGTGTTGGTGGTATGCGGGCCAGTGTCTATAACGCCGTCGGCCAGGCATCGGTTGATGCACTGGTTGCCTACATGAGTGAATTTGAGCGTGAGCACGGATAACTCCGAGCTCGAGCCACTGCGCCGACGAATCGACGAGATCGATCAGCAGCTGATTCGCCTGCTCAACGAGCGTGCGCAGTGTGCGCTGGATGTCGGTCGCATCAAGCAGTCACATGCCGGTGACAGCACGCTCTATTTTTATCGACCAGAGCGCGTGGCGCAGATTCTCGACAAACTCCGCGTGCAGAATCCCGGACCACTGAGTAACGAAGATCTGGGTCGACTGTACCGGGAAATTCTGTCGTGCTGCCTCAATCTGGAACAGCCTCTGACCGTTGCTTTCCTCGGTCCAGCGGGAACCTACACGCAAGCGGCGACGGTCAAACAATTCGGCCAGTTTGCGCAGTGCATGCCGCTGGGCTCTATCGACGATGTTTTCCGCGAAGTTGAATCGGAAGCCGTGATGTATGGCGTGGTGCCGGTTGAGAATTCGACCGAAGGCATGGTCAACCACACACTCGATTGTTTCATGGTGTCGAACCTGCGTGTGTGTGCCGAAGTGGAGCTGCCTATTCATCAGTGCCTCATGAAAGGCGCCGATGAGTTGCCGATCAACGAAATTCTGAGCCATTCGCAGTCCTTGGCGCAGTGTCGATCATGGCTCGATCAGCATTACCCGAATGTCCCGCGCACCGTGGTGTCCAGCAATGGAGAAGCGGCTCGCCTGGTGTCCGAACAACCCGGTAAAGCGGCGGTTGCCGGAGAAGCGGCTGCCAATCTGTATGGCTTGCGCATTCTGGTGCGAAATATCGAGGATCAGCCTGATAACAAGACCCGGTTTCTGGTGCTCGGCAAACAGATTGTCGGCCCCAGCGGCGCTGACAAAACTTCCATACTGGTGTCCACCCGCAACGAACCGGGCGCGCTGTTTCACGTGCTTGAACCGCTGCAACAGCAAGGCATCAGCCTGACGCGTATCGAGACCCGACCGGCGCGTTCCGGCAATTGGTCTTATGTGTTTTTCATTGATTTTGATGGCCACGAGACCGACGAACCTGTGCAGCGTGCGCTTGAACAGGTACGCAACGTTGCGTTGTCGGTGCGTATCCTTGGTTCTTATCCACAGGCGAGAATGTGAGTAACCCTGACCTCAAGACCTCGAGTGTGAACGCGGCGATTGCGTCGCTGAGCCCCTATCTGCCTGGAAAACCGATTGATGAACTGGCCCGTGAACTCGGAATTTCAGACATCATCAAACTGGCCAGCAACGAAAATCCACGCGGTCCCGGCGAGAAAGTGCGTACTGCCCTGCGCTCCGTGTTTGATAACCTGTCACGCTATCCGGACGGCAGCGGCTATCGACTGAAACAGGCACTCGCCGAGCACCATGGTGTAGCGCTGCCCTGCATTACGCTCGGCAATGGTTCGAATGATGTACTGGAGCTGGCGGCGCGCGTTGTGCTTGAACCCGGCGCAGAGGCGATCGTCTCCGAGCATGCGTTTGTCGTGTATCGACTGGCAACGATTGCCGCAGGAGCCAAGCTGGTCACCGTTCCTGCGGTGAACTTTGGCACCGATCTGGATGGTTTCCTTGCGTCGGTCACAAACGCGACGCGAATGATGTTCATCGCCAACCCGAACAATCCAACCGGCACCTGGGTTACTCATGAGGCGCTGGTCGCGTTCCTTGATGCCGTACCTGCGCACATCTGGGTGGTGCTTGATGGGGCCTATCAGGAATATGTCGATGCACCGGGTTTTCCGAATGGCTTAGCATTGCTTTCGCGTTACCCGAATCTGATCGTCACCCGCACCTTCTCGAAGATTCATGGGCTGGCTTCGCTGCGGGTCGGTTATGCCGTCAGTTCGCCGGTATTTGCTGATTTGTTGAACCGCATCCGCCAGCCGTTCAATGTGAATTCAATGGCGCTGGCCGCTGCGGAAGCTGCGCTTGGCGACCAGGAATTTGTCCGCACCTCGCGGCAGCTCAACAAGGATGGCTTGTTATTTCTTTCCGGTGGCCTGACCCAGCTTGGGCTTGCCTGCATCCCATCCGTAGGCAATTTTGTCACGGTGGACGTGGGTCGGGAGGCAAGGCCGGTGTACGACGCCATGTTACGCGAGGGCGTGATCGTGCGACCGATTGCCGAGTATGGCCTGCCTCGACATCTGCGCATCACTGTCGGCTTGCCGGAGCAGAACCAGCGCTGTCTGGATAGTCTCGCTCGCGTTCTGAATACATGAAGCTGGTTGTCATCGGCACCGGCATGATCGGCGGTGCGGTGGCCCGCAGCGCTCGTCACGTTGGCTCCATCCAGACCATCATCGGTATTGACCACCATCCCGCACATGCGCGAACAGCGCTGCAGCTTGGACTGGTCGACAGCATGGTCGACGAGGTTCCCGCAGATGCCTCGATCGTTGTGATCGCTACACCGAATGAACATATTCCCGAATGGATCGCGCGTCTCCAGGCGCATGAGGGCGTGGTCGTTGATGTGGGGAGTGTAAAAGGGTTCATCGTCGATACCGTACGCGCACGTTTGGGACGATTGCCGGCCAACTACGTGCCTTGCCATCCCCTCGCCGGGTCTGAAAAACATGGGCCTGAGCATGCACCCGCCGACCTGTTCCGCGATCGATTGTTGATCCTTGCACCAGAAACTGAAACCAGCGCCGGAGCGGTTCTGGTGGCGCGTCAGTTCTGGTCCGACCTGGGCGCGCGCCTGCACGTCATGAACGTGGTTGACCACGATGTCACCCTGGCCGCGACCAGCCATCTTCCGCATCTGCTGGCCTTTGCCTTCATGCGCGTTATTGCCGACGAAGAGCTGCAGTTCAGTGGCGGCGGGTTTGCCGATTTCACGCGCATCGCCGCGTCCAATCCGGAGTTGTGGTGGAAGATCTTCCGGTTCAATCAGGCGCCATTGTTGCAGGCACTTGACGCTTTCAACGAAGAAGTCCTGTCCCTGCGCAAAGCGCTGGAGGCTGGTGACGAAGCCGGTGGTTTAACCCTGCTTGAAGAAGCGGCAAGTCGGCGGCGGCAGCTTTGACGGGTCGTTACCATGAATGATCTGGTTCCAGTGATCACGGTCGATGGTCCGAGTGGGTCCGGCAAAGGCACGCTGGCGGTACTGATTGCCCGCCATCTGGGCTGGCACCTGCTGGATAGCGGCGCCTTGTACCGTGTGGTGGCCGCAGTGGCGCTGGATCGCGGTGTCGACATCAGATCAGACGCGGACCTCCTGCCGATGATCGAAGGTCTGTCGATCGATTTTCGCGACGATGGTTTGACGGTGGATGGCCGGGAATATTCCCTGCGGATCCGTGAAGAAGACGTCAGCAGCGCCGCCAGCATCGTGGCGGCCTATCCAGAAGTGCGTCACGCCGTACTATCGATGCAACTGGCAATGCGACAGCCGCCGGGTCTGGTTGCGGATGGTCGCGACATGGGAACGGTGGTGTTTCCGGAGGCGCAGTTGAAGATCTATCTCGATGCGGGTCTTGAGGCACGTGCGCTGCGTCGCTATAACCAGTTGATAGAAAAGGGGTTACCTGCTACGTTGCCCGCCCTTCTGGCGAGCCTCCGGGAACGGGACGAGCGAGATAAAGGGCGTGCTGTTTCTCCGCTGAAGCCCGCACCCGATGCCTTCGTCATCGATAGCACTGCGCTTTCGATCGATGCAGTCCTGGCATTGGCTCTGCAACGTGCATCAGCAATCGGTCTCATTGGCAGCGCGAACATCAACTAACCAATCAGGAGAGCCCGTTCGAGACCTGGGCTAAAACAACAAACTACATGACTGAATCATTTGCTGATCTATTTGCCAAGAGTCTGACCACCGTCGAAATGGCGCCAGGCTCCATCGTTACCGGCACCGTGGTGGATATCGACGCTGACTGGGTAACCGTACATGCCGGACTCAAGTCCGAGGGCGTCATCCCACGCGTCCAGTTCCTGGATGATCAGGGTAATTTCAAACTCTCCATCGGCGACCAGGTCAAGGTGGCGATGGAAGTGGTCGACGACGGGTTTGGTGAAACCCGCCTGTCCCGCGAGAAAGCCAAGCGAGCCGAGACCTGGGATCGGCTAGAAGGTGCACACCTGCAACAGAAAGCAGTGGAAGGCATCATTACCGGCAAGGTCAAAGGTGGCTTCACGGTGGATATCAATGAGATCCGCGCTTTCTTGCCGGGCTCGCTGATCGATATCCGTCCGCTGCGTGAAACCGCACATCTTGAAAACCGTCCGCTGGATTTCATGGTCATCAAGCTCGACCAGAAGCGGAACAACGTTGTGGTCTCGCGTCGTGCGGTCCTCGAACAGGAAAACAGCGTTGAACGCGAAGCTTTGCTGGGTTCCCTGCAGGAAGGCATGGACGTCAAAGGCATCGTTAAAAACCTCACCGATTATGGTGCGTTCGTTGATCTCGGCGGGGTCGATGGTCTGTTGCACATCACTGACATGGCCTGGAAGCGTATTCGACATCCAAGTGAAATGGTCAATGTGGGCGACGAAGTTGGTGTTCGTATCCTGAAGTTCGATCGCGAGAAAAATCGTGTCAGCCTGGGTATGAAACAACTCGGCGACGACCCGTGGACACAAATCACACGTCGTTATCCGGAAGGCTCACGAGTGCGTGCAACAGTCACCAACCTCACCGATTACGGCTGTTTTGCCGAAATCGAAGAGGGTGTGGAAGGGCTGGTCCACGTTTCCGAGATGGACTGGACCAACAAGAACGTGCACCCATCCAAGGTGGTGTCGGTTGGTGACCAGGTTGATGTGATGGTGCTCGACATCGATGAAGAGCGTCGTCGTATTTCCCTCGGCATCAAGCAGTGCCGGCCAAATCCATGGGAAGAGTTCAGTCTGCGTTACGCCAAGGGCGACCGCATCAAGGGTTCGATCAAGTCCATTACCGACTTCGGTATCTTCATTGGTCTGGAAGGGAACATCGACGGGCTTGTGCATCTGTCCGATCTGTCGTGGAACGAACCCGGCGAGACTGCCGTGCGTCGATTCTCCAAAGGTGAAGAAATCGAGTCGGTCATTCTGTCGATTGACCCTGAGCGCGAGCGCATTTCACTGGGCGTCAAACAACTCGACCAGGATTCCTATTCGGACTACGTCGCAGTGAATGATCGAGGCAGCATCGTCACCGGCAAGGTGATCGAAGTTGGCGCCAAGGAGGCCTATGTCGAGTTGGCTCCTGAAGTAGTTGCTGTGCTCAAGGCTTCTGAACTGAACAGTGACCAAGTGGAAGATGCGCGCAACGCGTTGACCGTGGGTCAGGAGATCGAGGTCAAGATTATCAGTGTCGATCGTCGTAACCGCACGCTGGCCGTCTCAGTGAAGGCAAAGCATGTTGAAGACGACCGAGAGGCGGTTCGTGAAATGCGCAAGCAGGAAACCGAGCGTGGTGGTGCACAGACGCTGGGTGATCTGATCAAGGCGCAGATGGAACAGAACTCAGGAAACTGATACGTGCTGATGCGCGTATTGGATAAGCCACGGAAGGCGAGTGCGGCACTGGAGGCTCGATGACAAAGTCCGAACTCATTGATCGTATCTGCTACCGCCAGATGCAACTCCTGCCAAAGGATGTTGAACTGGCGGTGCGTACCATGCTGGAGCAGATGTCGGTGACGCTCGCGCAAGGCCAGCGGATCGAGATTCGTGGGTTCGGCTCCTTCTCATTGCACTATCGGGCACCCCGTATCGGTCGTAATCCCAAGACCGGCGAATCAGTGGGATTAACCGGAAAATACGTTCCTCATTTCAAGCCTGGCAAAGAGCTGCGCGAAACCGTCAACAGCTGGACTGAAGACGGCAGCGATTCTAGAAGTGGCGAAAACGGTTCTCGGGCAGCATTCCACCTAGCCCGCACTATTCATGAATGACCTACTGCGGACGCCGATAGCAGCAAAAACACAGGGCGTGCTCCCTCCGCGTGCTCGACGTGCTGTCAAGCAC
>JAYSTS010000143.1:0-16855 GCA_043719475.1 Gammaproteobacteria bacterium
GTTTGAGGCGCGTAGTGGGCGCTACGCAACGAAAACGAACGGAAAAGCGGGCCGAAGTGGCGCCGCCGCAGCCTGTCGAGCTTCTGCCGCGCAGACTCCGAGGGCTCAAGTTGCTGAGGCAGGATTCATGTAATCACGGTAATAAGTGAGTTTGCCGTCCCGCACCTTGTAGAGGCCGCACCCATGGATTTCTCCGCCAGGTGTGACAGCAATCCACTGAGCCCAGGCCACTTCGCCAGCGCCGGCAACCTCCAGAACACGAAAGTGCGTTTTCCGGTCACCCATTTCACTCACCATCTTTGCCATGAAGCCGCGAATCGCCTCAATACCTTCAAAGGTACCGAAAAACGGATCGACCAGCGTCGCATCGTCGGCGAACAGATCCGGCAGTTGTGTGTAATCACCGCCGTCCTGCACCCGCCAGAAGTTTTCGATCGTCTCCCGCGCATTCATCAGGGCTTTCTCCTTTCAGCTTACTTTTTTCAGCTTTTTTGTTTGACAAACCAGTTCACCGGCGCGTTCGGGCTCGAACGCGTTTCCACCGGATGCACAACAGGGGTATGCGCCCATCGCACCGCATTGGCGAGCACCAAACCGATATCTGCCCGGTGATAGATCGGATACGTTTCATGACCCGGGCTGAAATAGAACACTCGCCCTTTCCCGCGCTGGAAGCAGCAGCCACTTCTGAACACCTCGCCGCCGGAGAAGTTGCTGATGAACACGAGATCATCCGGCACTGGTATGTCGAAGTACTCGCCGTACATTTCGTGCAGTGGCAACACCAGCGGCTGTGGCACTCCCACGGCGATGGGGTGCGCAGGCGCAACTGTCCAGATCACCTCACGGTCTTCGGCCTCTCGCCAGCGCAGATTGCAGGTTGTTCCCATCAAGGCGCGAAAGATCTTCGACAGGTGGCCGCTATGCAGCACGATCAGACCCATGCCTTGCAACACCCGCGCCTGTACGCGCGCAACGACAGCATCTTCAACCAGGTGATGCGCAAGGTGGCCCCACCAGATCAGCACATCTGTGCTATTCAGAACGCCATCGGTGAGCCCGTGTTCGGGAGCCGACAGCGTCGCAGTACGCACGCTGAAATCCGGCTGGATTTTCAGCAGATCGGCAATCGCACCATGGATGCCTTGCGGGTAGATCGATCGCACAGCTTCATTGCGCTGCTCATGCAGGCCTTCATTCCATATCGTGACGTTGGGCATCGTTATCTTCACCGGAGATTAGATCAGCAGTCTAATGACTTCACGTGTCGTGCTCCATGAACCGTTAAGAGACCAGACTCTGCGCCGCGTGTCCTCGCACAAACCTCTTCGCCCAAACCTCCCCGCACAAACCCGCATGTGGAAACTCCTGTGTGGAAACTTTTATGTGGAAAAAGTGTGGTTTCCACCCTACATCGACCTCCCCAATCGACAATTTCCGAATGATCCGGGCTAGAATCTTGGTCGTTGAGTTGCAGGGGATGTGCATGCTCAGGCCTACAGTTGCGAGAAACGCTATCGGTCCGTTGCTGGATCAGCTGATCTACCAGCTGGAACATGAAGGCAGCGCCACGCAGTGCGCATACTTCAATCGCATTCGGCGTTCGCTCAATGGTGCGCACGACGACTTCGAGCTCATCAACCCCATCCAGGCGCTCTCAACAACTCCTGCCGTCGGCTTTGCTTTTTCCCAGGACGCCGATGTGCTGATCGCAAGGATTCTCGAAAAAACTGCGGAACTCTATGCAGAGTTCACGGTTCAACCTGGTCCGACACACTGACATGCAGATCCGTTCTCTATTTCGCTATCCCGTGAAAAGCATGGCAGGTGAAGACCTCGATCAGACCACGCTGGGTACGAATGGCGTCCCGGGCGATCGCGCATGGGCAGTTGCGGATCTGACACGCGGTGGCATCCGCGGTGCCAAGCGGTTTGCACAACTCATGCAGTGCCAGGCTCGTTTCATTCGTGAGCCAACCCCGGAAGAGCGATCGCCGCCCGTGCAAATCGTGTCGCCGTCCGGGCGACGCGTCGACAGTGATGATCCGCAGGTTCACGACGTTCTCACGCAAGCCGTCGGTTCACCAGTAAGACTCTGGCCGCTGCTGGATGCAACCCAGCTCGAACACTATCGACGGGGCGCTCCTGAGCCGGGTGTGACCATGGAAGCTTCGATGCGGGAAATGTTTGCGCGCACCGCCGATGAAGCGTTGCCCGATCTCAGTCGATTTCCACAGGAACTCTTTACCTACGAATCACCACCGGGTACTTACTTCGACGCCTATCCACTCCTGATCATCACCACCGCAACCCTTGCGGCGCTTGCAGCTTCAAGGCCGGAAAGCAGTTTTGATGTTCGTCGCTTTCGCCCGAACATCGTGCTCGATGTGGACGCCCCGGGTTTTCCCGAAAACGCGTGGGAAGGTCGGCAGGCTCGTCTTGGTAGTGCAACCCTCTCAATGGAAATCGTCTGTCCGCGATGCGTCATGACCACCCATGCCTTTGCGGATTTGCCCAAGGATCCGAGAATCATGCGCACGCTGGTGCAGGTGAATGGTGGCAACGCGGGTATCTATGCGAGTGTTGTTACGGCGGGCACGGTGCGTGCCGGCGATACCCTCGAATGGCTGTGACTTTTTTTCTGAACTTCCTGGTCTGTCTTGGTGGTCTGGCCTGCAGGCTCACACACCTTTGATTGAAAAACGAAACGGCCCAGCCAAAACGCCACCAGAGGATGGCGGCTGGAGGCAGGCATGCACCTGCCTCAGGTTCAATCGGCTAATTGCTTCCAGTCGGCACCTTGTTGAACGGAATACCCTTGTCGGCACGCGGATCCTGCGGCAGACCGAGCACTCGCTCAGCAATGATGTTGGCCATGATTTCATCGGTGCCGCCTGCAATTCGCAGCCCGGGTGAAGACATGTAACTCAACTGGAACATGCCGCGGGCTTCGGACAACTCCTCATCCCAGATAGCACCATGCTCTTCGAGCAGGTCGATGCAGAACGCGGCCATTTCCTGGTTTTTGGGTGCTCCCACGAGCTTGCCAATGGAATTTTCAGGCCCCGGGATGGCGCCCTTCGACAGCGCAGTCAGCGAGCGATAGCCCGTGTACTTCAGACCCGACTCCTGCACGAACCAGTCTGCGAGTTTGGCGCGAATCGATCGGTCCTCGATGGCCGGTTTGTCGTCGATAGTGAGTTTTTGCGCGAGCTTCACGGCCTGACGGAAGCCGACACCACCACCACCGGCACCGATCGATGCCCGCTCGTTCATGAGCGTGGTGAGCGATACCTGCCAACCCTGCCCGATAGCGCCAAGCCGCTGCGAATCCGGAATGCGAACATCAGTGAAATACACTTCATTGAAGTTGGCTCCACCGGAGATCTGTTTGATCGGCTTGACGACGATGCCGGGTGTCTTCATCGACAGAAAGAAGTAGGTCAGCCCTTGATGCTTGGGCACATTCGGATCAGAACGTGTGACCAGAATGGCGTAGTCAGAATAGTGCGCACCGGAGGTCCAGATCTTCTGTCCGTTGATAACCCATTCATCACCGACTTTCTCAGCTTTGGTTCGAAGTGCTGCAAGGTCAGAGCCACCGGCGGGTTCTGAGAAAAGCTGACACCAGATCTCTTCACCGCTGGCGAGCTTCGGCAGATAACGCAGCTTGTGTTCTTCAGCTCCCCACGTCATGAGGGTGGGCGCGGCCATACCCTGACCAATGCTGAACACGCCACCGGGCACCTGATACTTCGCTTCCTCCTGGTTCCAGATAACCTGCTCGATCGCAGAACCACCACGGCCACCATATTCGCGCGGCCATCGAATGCAGGCCCAGCCTGCATCGTACTTGCGCTTTTGCCACAGCTTGGACGCTGCAATTTCATCGAGACCTTCGAGATCTTTCTTGGCTGGCGCATTGGTCTTCAACCATGCACTGGCCTCTGTGCGAAAACGTGCTTCTTCCTGGGAATCTTCGAAATCCATCTTGTTCTCCTTACGCTGCGTCGCCGGTAACGGCTGCGTTGATCAACTTGTCTTGCCACTGACCAAGGCTGCCGATGTTGACGGACAGCAGGCGCGAGCGCCGGTAGTGGAACTGGCAATCGAATTCCCAGGTGAAGCCCATGCCGCCATGGGTCTGGATATCTTCACGTGATGCAAACTCATAGGCATGGATGGCACCGACGCGCGCAGTGGCGGCCGCCAGCGGCAGATCATCCGCGTTGGTCGCCAGTGCCCAGGCGCCGTAGTAGCAGTTCGAACGCGCGATCGTGTTCTTCACGTACATGTTCGCGAGTTTGTGCTTGATGGCCTGGTAGGACGCAATCGGTCGGCCGAATGCGTAGCGGCCCATCGCGTATTCCTTGGCCTGTTCCAATGCCGCCTGGGCGCCACCAACCTGCTCCCACGCAAACAACACGGCAGCCCGATCCAGCAAACGTTGGGTCAATGTCCAACCCTGACCCTCAGCGCCAAGCAACTCGGCCGCTGCGCCATTGAATCCAACCGTTGAGTGAGTACGTGTTGGGTCGATCATCTTGATTGGCGACTGACTGACGCCTGATCCCTGGAGATCCACCAAAACCAGACTTGCGCCATCACCTTTGGCCGACTTCACCACCACCACTGCGACATTGGCAACGCTGGCATCTGCGACCGGCACTTTTGTGCCGGTGAGTTTGCCGCCCGCCAGAGCCGTCTTGAGATTGCCCGGTGTCGCGCGGCCCGGACCCTCTGCCATGGCAAAGGTCCCGATCGCTTCACCGCTGGCAAGCCTTGGCAACCACGCCGCTTTCTGCGCGGGGCTACCGGCCAGCATGAGCGCTTCCGTTGCGAGATACACCGATGAAGAAAACGATGTCGGCGCAACCGAGCGCCCCATCTCTTCGGCAATCACACACAGTTCGTAATAACTCAGACCGAGTCCGCCGTGCTCTTCCGGCACGACGGTGGCAGTGAAACCCATATCGGCTATTTTTTTCGCGAGGTCACTATCGCCTGTTTTCTGACCGTCCAGCACCGCCCGCACCAGCGTCGGTGGACACTCCCCATCCAGAAAGTTGCGCGCCTGTTCGCGCAACAGATTCTGGTCTTCGGAAAACTCGAAGTTCATGACTTTCCCCAGCTTTTTAGTATTCCGGATTCTCTACACTTTGGGACTGGAAGGCGAGCCCGCTACACTGCTGACGAACCAACACCCGCATGCTGGCAGCAGCTTCTCTCCAGCGGGATCATCGACACCAGCACCACCTGAGGTTTTCAGCCGCATGACGCACGACTTTCGAAGCTTCGGTTTTGTCCGGGTGGCGGCAGTTGCTCCAGTGCTCGTACTCGGAGATCCAGCCGCCAACGCCCGCGCAATCATCGCCGCTATCACGATGGAGGCAGAGGCTGGATCAGAAGTCGTGCTGTTCCCGGAACTTGCACTCACCGGCTACTCCTGCGAAGACCTGTTTCTAGGCAGCGCCCTGCTGGATGCAGCGCGCACAGCACTGGCCGAAGTTGTAAAAGCCTGCCAGACCACCACCGCTATCGTTGGTTTACCCTGGCAATTAAGCGATGGGCGCGTGCTCAACTGCGCGGCAGTGATTCAGTCCGGAATGGTGGTGGGCATGGTTCCCAAAACCCGCCATCCCAACTCCGGCGAATTCTACGAATTGCGATGGTTCACCTCTGGCGCCGAGGTAGAAGAGCACGTCAGTGACAGCACGCTGGGACACTTTCTGATCAGCCCGCGCCAGCTCTTCGATAACAACGACTACCGGTTCGGCATCGAAATCTGCGAGGACCTGTGGTCACCGGAGCCACCCTCGAGCGCTGCCTGCCTTGCCGGCGCGGAAATCATCTTCAATCCTTCGGCGTCCAACGAGCTGATCGGCAAGGCCGCGTATCGGCGAGACCTGGTCCGCATGACGAGCGCTCGTCTGCTCTGCGCCTATGTCTATGCCGGCAGTGGTCCCATGGAATCGACCAAGGACATCGTCTTTGGTGGCCATCTTTTACTGGCAGAAAACGGGGTGCTGATCGCAGAAAGCGAGCGATTCAATCTGCACGGTTCCCGACTGCAGCTGGAAATCGACATCCATCGCCTGCGGCATGAGCGGCGTTGCAACAGCACGTTTGCACACAGCGACCGCCCTACCGATTACTCGCGGATCCGCATCACACGCCATGGCAGGCACATCGATCGGTTGTTGCGAGCGATCAATCCCCATCCGTTTGTACCTGACGATCCGCTCGAGTTCGAACGGCGGGCGGATGAGATCCTTGCCATCCAGAGCACCGCGCTGGCACGGCGAATGATTGCCAGTCGGGCGAAGACTTTGGTCATCGGTCTATCCGGTGGACTCGATTCAACCCTGGCCTTCCTGGTCTGCCTGCAGACGCTCGCCAAGATCGGCCTCGAACACAAGGCGTTGCACGCGATCACCTTGCCTGGGCCGGGGACGACCCGACACACCTACAACAGCGTTGGCCAGTTAGGCGCCGCAACGGGTGTGGTGATTCGTGAAATCCCGATTCACGATGCAGTTACGCGCAATCTGGAGTCTCTCGATCACGTCGCGCACGACACGGTTTTCGAAAACGTCCAGGCACGCCAGCGAACCGCGATCCTGTTCAACTACGCGAACCAGCAGAACGGCATCGTGGTGGGCACCGGTGATCTGTCGGAACTTGCACTGGGCTGGTGTACTTTCAATGCCGATCACATGGCGAACTACAACGTCAATGTCAGCGTGCCAAAGACGATGATCACCTATCTGGTGCGTTGGTACGCGAAACACCGTGCTGACGATCCACTCGCTGCAGTGCTGGAACGAATCATTGCGACGCCAATTTCACCCGAGCTCTTACCGGCCAACGACGGTGAAATCAATCAACGCACGGAAGAGATCATCGGCCCGTACGAACTCCACGATTTCTTCCTTTACCATTACTTGCGCAGCGGCGCCGGTCCAGCTCGTATCCTCGCTCTGGCAGAAGTGGCGTTCGCGGGTGTTTATTCGCGCGTTACCATTCAACAATGGCTGCGGCTGTTTTTTCAGCGTTTTTATACACAGCAATTCAAGCGCACGACGTTGCCGCCTGGTCCCAAGGTAGGCACGGTGAGCCTTTCACCACGTGGCGACTGGCGCATGCCGGACGAGGCCAGTGTCGAGCACTTGTTGCAGATCATCGATTCGCTGTGATCACAGTCGCCACGCCAATCCCGGAGAATTGATCATGACGAGATGGATCACTCTTGTTTGCCTGTTGATCGCAAGTCAGGTGATCGCAAGTCAGGTGATCGCAAATCAGGCTCTGGCAAAGGAGCAGCAGAGCAAACACTGCGGTGCGCAAGGCGTCTGGGTTGAAATTCTTGGCGCTGGCAGTGGTGAGTTGAATCAGGACTGGGCCGGGCCGTCCTACATTGTCTGGATCGATGACAAGGCAAGACTTCTGGTCGACACCGGCGCTTCAAGCACCACCCAATTTGCGAAGGCTGGCGCACACATCGAAGACCTTGATGCCATCGTGCTCAGCACTCTCGAACCTCACCTGACCACATCGCTTCCCGCCTACCTTGCAGGCTCTCTTGATTCCGATCGCGATCGACTGTTACCTGTACTTGGTCCGGACGGCAACACGTCGCACCCGGGGACCGTTGAATTCATGGATCGCCTGATCGGCGCGAACGGCGCCTGGCCGGACTACGCTAGCCTGCTGAACAAGCGAACCAAAGCGGGATACAAACTCACCGTGACCGACGTACCAACCGCTGGCAAGAGGCGATGGGCACGCTTTGGTTCAGACCATATGCGGCTGTCGGCGATCGCGGTTGATCACGCTGATCAACCGGCTCTTGCCTGGCGGGTTGATGCCGGGGAGGTGTCCATTGTGTTCACGGGTGCGTTCAGTCACGACAAGGATCAACTGGTCAACTTTGCCAAAGGTGCGAATGCGCTGGTGGTCACACATGCCATCACTGAAAGCATGCGCGGCGAGTGGCTGAACCGTTATGCGCCGCCATCCAAGCTTGCCGAAGTCGCAGCAGGTGCCGGCGTGGATACGCTGATTCTCGGACATCGCACCAACCGCACCCGAGGTCGCGAGTCACAAAGCCGCGAAGCTATTCTCAAGCACTTCAACAAAACACTGATTTTCGCCAATGACAGTGAGTGCTGGGGGTTCAGGTCCTAGTCCGCACGGCAGAAGCTCGACAGGCTGCGGCGGGGCAACGATGGCCCGCTTTTCCGTTCGTTTGCGTTGCACTTAACTTAACCTCAATTGGACAAAAATTACGCAACCGAAAAAGCTGAGCAGGGTATTCAGAGTCGAGTCAAAGCGCCCTGGACGATCTGCTGATCTCGAACCGAAGGTTCCGTGACTTTGTGGGAGCGATCTCCTGATCGCGATCTTTGATGATCCCGACAATCGCGGAGACCGCTCCCACACACTCTCGATGCCGATGCCTGTGGGAGCGATCTCCTGATTGCGATTTTCCACCCGGCATCGCGGTCGGGAGACCGCTCCTACAACGGGGAGGGCCGCGCGCCGCTGCGATGGGAGCCGCGATGGGATGTGCATCTGCAGCTGTACCGATCATTGTCGAATCAAGGTTGCTAGCCCGACTGGTTCAAGAGCGCTGAACCGCGCGCAGAAACTCCGCGTTGATCACGGCGCCTGCCGTACGTGCAACTTGCCTCGCCAGATCAGATGGTTGCAGAAAACTGTCTTCGCCCTCGGTCAATGCACCACGACTTAGCATCTGGTCAACGAATTGATTGAAAAGCGTAGCATCAAAGAACTCTGGTGAGTTGAGTCCATAGAGTCTGGAGAGTCGCCTTGCAACCTGGCGACTGCGTTCCTGCAAGTCTTTGCGATTCATGCCGCTTTCGGCGCGGGTCAACAACCCGATGACGATGTACAGGCGTTCGAGGGAAGGCATCACCACCTGAGCCAGCAGGTGGAGTCGCTGATGGGCTGCCGAGTCGAAGCTCGGCGGTTCCCACTGACCATTTTCAGTACACACAGCGAGACCCAGTTGATGCATCTCTTCGAGCATCGGCGAAACGGTCGGCAGCTGTGCTGGCAGGGACAGTTCAAGTGCAAGATAGGGGTAGATGGTTTCAACCACGGAGGCCAGAGCCGGTTGCGCCAGTGCACGCCGTCGGTTCACCAGCAGGCAGGCGATCAAGGAGGGTAACACCAGCGTGTGCGCCACGTTGTTGCGATACCAGGTCAGCAGAATTCCGGTAACGGCTTCAGCAGTAATGATGGTGTCGCTACCATCCTGTTCCAGAGTGATCAGCTGTAGTCTTGCGACCTGCTGCAAACTGCTTTCATTTGACCACGCAACGACGTCGTAGCCGGAGAATTTCAGCAAGGACACATAGATTGCGGCCTGCTCCTGGAGAACGCCTGATTCGATGGCGAGTTTTGGTGTGGCTAACAATATCAACGCAGTGAGATTGACGATGTTGACGTGCGCAGTCTTGTTGACGCGCTGGAGAAGCTCGTTACCCAATGCCTGCGCTCTGGCCGATCCAGGGGCCGGTATCTCGCCGCTGAGCCACTCTTCCAGTTTCAAGGGTTCACCGATGCAAACGCGCACGTGGCCGAATTTCTGGCGAATCAGACGCAGGCTGCGCAGTACGTCGAGCATCGACTCTCCGCGTTTGGCGCCGCCCTGCAATTCGTCCAGGTAAGTGGCGGCTTCCACCAGTTTTTCGTAAGCGAGATACACAGGTACGAAGGCGATCGGGCGAGGTAATCCACGCGCCTGGTCATTCAGTGTCATGCGCAGCAGTCCGGTTTTTGCCGGTAACAAGCGGCCGGTTCGGCTGCGACCTCCTTCGGGGAAGTACTCGACGCTGTGGCCGCGACGAAAGACCTGATAGAGATATTCCTCGAAAACTGTTCGGTACACGTCGTCATCGCCGAATCGCCGTCGCATGAAAAACGCACCACCACGACGCAGGACGGACCCAAGCACGGGTATGTTCAGATTCTCGCCAGCTGCGATGTGCGGTGGCATCATGCCTTTGCCAAACAACAAATAGGAGAGGAGCAGGTAATCGAGATGACTGCGGTGGGAGGGGATGTAGACGAGTGTGTGATCTTCCGCGATCTCGGTGACTCTCTCGTATCCGGTCAGTACTACCCCATCGTAGATTCTGGTCCAGAACCAATTCAGCAACTTCTCCAGTATGCGAATGGTGGGATGGGACATGTCCGAGGCGATGGTATGTGCCATACGAATCGCACGTTTTTGCAGCACGAGCCGCTTTTCCGGATCACCACTCGCGCCCTTTTCGATCGCAGACTGAACCGGGCGGGAGGTTGCGATCTGATCGACCAGCGTGCGTCGGTGGGACAGATCAGGCCCTAACAGCGCCGCTCGTTGATTGCGCAGACGAACGCGCATGAGGCGCGCCATCCGCCGGATCCTGACACTCTCCGGCAACGACATGTCAGCAGCCTGAGTGAGCGGCAAGGACTTGCCAAAGTGGACCACGATGCCCTGTCCGTTCATGAGCATGTTCAGCATTCGCTTCAGGCGACCGGTCGCCGCAAACGCTTCGGACACGAGCAAGCGCCAGTAAGAATGCTCACGCGCGGGTGCTCGGCTCCAGAGGATGTTCACCGGTACCAGAGCGATATCACTCTCGTTAGCCGATTCAGACAGCATGCGCTGCATGTAGTGGGAGTAGGTCGCCATGGTGTTGCGACGCAACCAGCCCGCCGGTCGATGCAAAAAGAGGTAGCGCCGGGGCTCGTTGATTCCGCCGATTTCAATGGTTGTGCGGGGTGCAGGCAATCCGTGGATCGTACAAACGAGGTCGAGTAGCGCGATGTCCGTGATCGACCGGTTTTGCAGAATGTAGACTGGATTGCTCCAGCGCTCACTCGATAACAAGCCGATAACCTGGGGCGTCACCAGTCGTCCGACAATCCAGCGGATGAACCGGAATCGCAGGTCAGGCAGTGAAGGCAAGATGTAATCGGCCGGTCAGGGTTGACACAGTGTGTGGACTGACATGTCAATCCACATGCAATCGGCTGACGATGGATCAGGGCGCGATGCAGACATCACGGGTCGGACGGATCGGGCAGCTTGCCCTCGAACAAGCGGTCGATCTCCGATTGTGGCGTGCTATTGATTTCCACCTCATAGATGTCGCTGTATTTTTTGTCGGTGGCGGCCTGCGTTTCTTCAGCCGAGACGATTACGACCGGCCGCAGGAACACCAGGAGGTTGGTCTTGGTTCGCTTGACGTCTTTCGAACGGAACAGCACGCCCAGCCCCGGAATGTCACCCAGCAACGGGACCTTTTTGCGCGAATCGGTGTTGTTGTCCTGAATCAGCCCACCGAGCACGACGGTCTGGTTGCTGTTGGCGAGGACCGTTGTCTGGATCTCCCGTTTGGACGTCACCACGTCGGCAAACGCGCTATCACCGACCGGCGAATCAACGACGTTGGTGATCTCCTGCGCAATTTCCAGTCGGATGGAAGTGTTGTCGTAGACGTGCGGTGTAATGGTCAGCTGTAGACCCACGTCTTCTCGGGTTACGGTGGTAAACGGGTTGTTGGCACCATCACCTTGTGTCGTGAAGCTGCCGGTACGAAACGGCACTTCGTTACCCACGACAATCTTCGCTTCCTGATTGTCCAGGGTCATCAGCGAAGGCGTCGACAGCAGATTGGCATCCGAGTTGGTGGCCAGAGCGCTCACCACAGCGCCAAAGGAAATTGCATTGCCATCGATCTTCGCCACGGCAAATGTTGGCGACGTCGCGGCCGCAACACCGCGCAGGATATTGATGTCACTGGAATCGATGGCGTTGGTCGCATCGGCGGGAATGATCGCTCCAAGCAACTGGCGCAGGGCACCGTCCAGCGCAGTGCTGACAAAGGGTACCGATTCTCCGGTGGCATCGGCGGCGCCAATTTCCACACCCAGTTTTTTGTTGTCAGTGATGTTGAATTCGACAATGGCTGCTTCGATCAACACCTGCGATCGTCGCACGTCCAGTTTGGCGACGATATCCAGAATCTCGTTCATTGTGCCCGGCTCGGCGCGGACGACGATAGCGTTCAGACTTTCATCGGCGTGAATCGAAGGCTGCTGGGATCCTTCTTCGCCCTTGGCACCTTCGCTGGTGACGATGCCCTTGACGATTTCGGCGATATTCTTGGAATCCCCATGTTTGAGCCGGATGACCTGGGTCGATCCCGCAGTAGTGGCAGGGCGATCCAGTTGATCCACCAGCTTCAACACTTCGGCGATTGGCCTGGCGTTGCCACGCAGGATCATGGAGTTGTTGCGTTCGTTGGCGATGATCTGCACACGAGTTGGACCTTTGGCATTGCGGCCGATCTGTTCGGGTGCCAGTTTTTCCAGGGTGGCGACCACGCTACCGACCCACGCTTCTTTCAGGTTGACGACTTGCACGATATCGTCGTTGGAGACGTCGATTTTCTGGATCATTTTGGTGAGCCGATCAATGTTGTCTACGTGGTCGGTGATGATGACCACGTTCGGCTCGTCGATGGGTGCGATATGACCATACTGCGGCACCAAAGGCCGGAGAATCTTGACGAGTTCAGAGGAGGCGACGTTCTGCGCTGCAATCACCTTGGTAATCAACTCGCCCGGCGAGATTGCCCCGGACATGGATTCTGCACCAGGCGATTGTTTACCCAGTGCGGTTTGCTGAATTCGGATCACATCACCAGATGGGGAAGCGGTGAATCCATGGGAGCGCAGCACCTGGAGGAATAACTCATACACCGCGTCGGCGTGCATGGGGGTGCTGGAAATGATGGTGACATTGCCTTTCAGGCGAGGATCCAGGACAAAGGTTTTCCCCGTGATCTCGGCGACCTGTTCAACAAACTCGTTGATGTCGGCGTTTTTGACGTTCAGCCGCCATTCCTGCGCAACGGCCATACCGGTCGACAGCAGACCGAGCAGCAAGGTAACGGTGAGCCACGTTTTCCGGATGTTCATTGTTGATTCAACGAGGTGGTGACAAAAAAGCGACGCGAACCGCGCTGCACTTCAATTCGGGCCGAACCCTGGGCCAGAACGTTCGCCAGTTCCATCCGGTCACTGTCGACGTTACCAACGGCCTGACCATTGACGGAAACGATGACGTCCCCGGGCTGAAGACCAGTCTGCCGAAGCTGAGGCGACTGGGCAAGGTTACCGACGCGATAGCCTTGCGCAGAATCGGTTGCGACCGCCTGGACGCCGGCCGCTTCGAGCGCACCTTCTGGATCGGATTCCAGCCTGGACTGAAAGTCCTCGATCTGCTGTGCCGGTGGTATTTCAGGCACCGATTCTGGCGCTGGCTCCACTGGCTGTTCAGGGATGACCGATTCGTATGGATTACTCATCGATGCAGGATCCTGCACGTACAAGGTGTCCGGATTGCTCAAGTCGAGTGGTGCGGCAAGGTTGCTGGTGAGGTGGGGAAAGGTGAGCCGTTCGCGGCTTCCAGCTCGGCTGAGAACGACAAAATTGTCTTGCACCTCGACCAGCTGTACAGCTCCCGGCAAATCGGCGCCGATTCGATACAAGCGCCCCATCTGGCCTTTTTCGGCGACGATTGCCTTCGATTCCGCGTCATGCTGCGTGGCGACAAACACGGCCTGCAGCTCAAGTGGCAAGCGGGTCTCGACGGAGGGTGCGGCCATGCTTTCACCCGCTTGTGCGTCTGCTTGCCCGAACAGGTGTCGGTCCATGACGGCCTGAATGTTCACCGGGGGTAGGGCAGGACCGGTTGCCAAGTCAGTCACCACCGCAGGATCGGCATCCGTCTGGCCAATGAAAAAGACCACAGATTGAGCAATGGTATAGGCAATCCCAGCGACCATGAGCCACTTGGCGGTAACAGCCAGTTGCGGGCTGATACTGGTGAGCGTTCTCCCCGGCAACTACAAATACCCCAGATTTGAACGGCGACTCATTCTAGAAGACATCCTCGGTCATCTCCATGACGATTACGTGATCGGGCTCGCTTCCCTGCCACGGAATACCCAGCAATCGCATCAACAACATGGTCATTCCCACTTGCAGCGTCCCGTCTGCGAGCAGGCTACCCTGTACCACGGGAGTCTGCCCATCGGTGGGAGCAATTACACCGTTCAAGGTTCCCGCAGCGCCTTCAAGTCGGGTTTGCAGGGCGGGTAAAGTCGCACTACCAGGGCCGCTCGCTGTACTCCAGCTGACCGGCCCGCCATTCCAGCCCAGAAGTCCGTCCAGTGACTCCATGCTGCCCCGCCTCCAGATCGAATTAAAGCGATCAACCTGGATGTCTCCGCTGAGGGTCACGCCGTATGGAGCCAGGGTGTAGTTGAGGCTTTGGTTACCGAGCAATCCGGTACCCGACATTTCGAGGCGGCCGACTCCCGCAGTAAAGGTGCCCCGCAAGTTGGTATCCCGACCGGTGAAATCAAATTCATACCCAAGCTCAAGTGCAAGTAAGCGCACCGGACTCAGTCTCCAGTTGAGCGCGCCAACCCCTTCGCCTTGTAGAACGATAGTTCCCTGGCCGTGCCAGAGCGAGCCGGTTGTATTGACGATGTCGAGCCCAGGCACTTCATTGGTCACCCGGCGAAGCAGACTGGCGGGTGCCAACCAGACAATGAAGCCGCTGATCAACAGACCGGCAACGATGACGTAACGGAGAGTTTTCACCGGGTTGGAAGGAATCGATGCAGGATGTTGGTGTAGATCTGCGCCAGTGGTGCAAGTTCCGAAAGCGCGATTCGTTCATCGATCTTGTGGATCGTTGCGTTGACCGGACCCAGTTCGATCAGTGCCGTGCCGGTCGGTGCGATGAAGCGACCGTCTGATGTTCCACCCGATGTGGACAGTGCGGTTTCGACGCCGTTAACAGCGCGAACGCTGGCTCGTACCTGATCCGTGAAAACGCAGGGCTCAGTCAGAAACGGATTGCCTGAGAGTGCCCACGTTGCGGTGAAGTCCAGCCTATGGCGCGCGAAAATGGCTTCAGTACGCTGCTGGATGTCCGCAGCCGTCAGGGCATTTGAAAAGCGGAAGTTGACCAAGATCGATAGCTCGCCAGGTACAACGTTGACCGCACCGGTACCGGCGTGGAGGTTGGAGACCTGCATGCTGGTGGGCGGATAGTTCGCTGAACCTGTGTCCCAGACCTCTGCGCACAATTCGGCGAGCGCAGGTGCCAGCCGATGAACCGGATTGATGACAGACTCAGGGTAGGCGACATGCCCCTGAATACCCTTCACGGTCATCGCAAGATTCAGGGAGCCGCGGCGACCATTGCGGATCACGTCACCGGTGACAGCGGTAGAAGAGGGTTCGCCGACCACGCAGTAGTCGATGTGCAGCGGCCGATTGCCCAGTACCTGCATCACATGACGGGTGCCATGGATGCTCGGCCCCTCTTCATCACTGGTGAGCAGAAAGGCCAGAGTACCGTTGAATCGTCCGCCGTTAGCCTCAATAAATTCTTCGGTTGCGATCACCATGGCCGCAAGGCTTGCCTTCATGTCGGCGGCGCCTCGACCGTAGAGGTAGCCATCGACAACGGTCGCAGTGAATGGATCGTGGGTCCAGGCTTCAACGGGTCCCGGCGGGACAACGTCCGTGTGTCCAGCGAATGCAAACACTGGCTCGCCTTGGCCCATGGTTGCCCAGAGATTCGCAACACCACCTGCATCCATGCGCTCGAGCCTGAAGCCTGCCTCTGCCAGCCGACCGCCGATCAACTCAAGGCAACCCGCATCGTCCGGTGTCACCGAGGGCTTTTCGATCAACTGTCGGGTCAGTTCCAGTACCCGTGGTGTCAATGTCTCTACTTGCACAAGCGTGTCCCCAGCGTCTCTTTCCTAGCCCGGAATATTCATGAACATTCTGCTGCGGCTGCCGATATACGTGAAACGACAGGGCGTGCTCCTTCCAGGTGCTCGACGTACTGTAAGTACGCCTGCGCGCCTTACAGTCCGCGCCACCTAAGTCTTTTCGCGCATCTCGACACCCTCACGACGAATCTTCATGAATATTCCGGGCTAGAGGTTTTTTAGTTGTTGGCGTGCAGGGCTTCGTTCAGTGCGATTGCTTTGCGATTGGTTCGGCACTGGACTTGTCCTGTCAACCCATTGCGCACGAACAGCATGTCGGAACCTCCGGCGAGCTCACGGGCCTTGACGGTTTTCACGACATCACCGTGTTCGTCGATCAGTGTCACCGGCGTACTGGCCGTAATGTAGAGCCCGGCCTCGATGGTGCAGCGATCTCCCAGTGGAATGCCGGTACCCGCGTTGGCGCCGACCAGACAGTTTTTGCCCAGGGAAACTTTGATGGTGCCACCACCTGACAATGTGCCCATGGTGCTGGCACCACCACCGAGATCCGTATCGGCGCCGAGAATGACGCCTTGGGAAATGCGCCCCTCGACCATATTCGGTCCCAGCGTTCCGGAATTGAAATTGACCTGCCCTTCGTGCATCACGGTAGTGCCGTCGCCAAGGAATGCGCCGAGCCTGACGCGACTGGCGTCGGCGATGCGAATCCCTTTGGGCACGACGTAGTTAGACATGCGTGGAAACTTGTCAACGCTATGGACTTCAATGTGTCGACCGGCTAGTCGCGCCTTGAGCAGCACATCGGTCAACTCGTCTGCCAGGATCGGGCCATCGCTGGTCCAGGCGACAGTTGGCAGGTGGGCGAATATCCCGTTGAGATCCTGGGTGTTGGGTAGACAGAGTCGATGGGAGAGCAGATGCAGCTTGAGGTAAGCCTCTGCTGTGCCAGTGATCGGGCTGTCTTCCAGCAGGAGTACGGAAACCAGCTTGTTCTTAGTCAGCGGGAGTGG
>JAYSTS010000144.1:0-6063 GCA_043719475.1 Gammaproteobacteria bacterium
ACCACGAGAATGCGAGCGCCGTCCAGAATAGGCTGCGGTTCGGAGGCATGCGCTGATCGGCGTCCAGGTTCCCGGTCGATCCTTGCTCGGGGAGAAGTAATTTCCGCCTGTCGGCGCGACAAGTCCGCACTATTCATCAATGGGCCATCGATTGGTCTTGAGAGGGGAGCTCATCTCCGGAATGGGGTCGGATTGTGACCAATTTTTCCGTGGTTAGCTACCTGAGGGTATAGATTAGTCGCAGGTTATCTGCATATACCCCCCGATCCTGACCAACAAGCCCTCGCGGATCCACATACGCCAACGGATTGTCCATCACATGCGCAGTCCGGCAATCACTCCACGGGGACACACCTCGGAGATTCCATTAGCCGGACCAGCAATCTGCTCAGACGTAGTCCGTTACGGCAGGGTTCACGCACACTGGTTGCCCCTGAAGTCGCACACCGCGAATGAACCGTATGCCACAGCGGATGATTGCCGCAGCTTCAAACTCTGCCGCATGGCGACACCACGCAAACACCTCATCCACCCCGAAGTCCCACTCTTCTACCACCTCGTCTCGCGGTGTGTGCAACGCGCATTTCTCTGCGGCTTCGACCCTGTTACCGGCAGGGACTACAGTCACCGAAAATCCTGGCTCATTGAACGCCTGCACTTTCTCGTGCGGCACTTCGCCGTCGACCTCTACGGCTACAGCATCATGAGCAACCACTTTCATCTCAGTGTCTTTCATGACCCCAAAGCCAACCTAAAGTGGAGCGATAACGAGGTCGCGGATCGATGGCTCGCCGTTTCACCACCCCGAACCTACGATGATCAACCCGTCAAACCGGAGATCATGCAAGCACACAAGGCCGAGCTGATCGCTGACCAAAGCCGACTTGCCCATGTGCGCAAGGAACTCGGCTCGGTCTCCACGTTCATGAAGTTCCTGAAGCAACCCATCGCGCGCAAGGCCAATGCCGAAGACGAGGTGACTGGACACTTCTTCGAGCAGCGCTTCTGGTCTGGGGCCCTGCTCTCCGAGCGGGCGGTGATCTCCACCATGGTCTACATCGACCTCAATCCAGCTCGGGCACGAATCGCCCAATGCATCGAAGATATCCAGCATGCTGGCATAACCGAGCGACTGGCTGAGCTTGAAGCAGGAGAGTCGTCGCTGGAGGATTACCTCAAGCCGTTGGGTTCCGGGCTTGGACAGCGTCCGCAAAAACTGAACTTTTCCTTGTTTGCCTATGTGCAGCTGCTCAAGCTCGTGATCGACACCGAGACTCGGCATCCGGATGACTCGCCGGAGACGAGGTGGCAGAAAGATGTCGCGAGCCTTCATCGCAGGCAACGGGCATACGGGACTGAGCAGGAACTGCGTGACTGGGGTACCGCGCGAAACTGGAAGCGATTCGGCGCTGCACTGGTCGGCTAGCCATACGCGCTTGTTGCCACCACCCAATCAACCCAGCACTCAACTCCAGAATTCATCCGCCGTTTGCTGCTTGAATGCCTGAGATTTCGGGTTTCTACCGCCCGATCGACCCTGAGATCTCACCTCGTCACTTGCATTGAATTAGAATCTACTCCGATCACCGCGCCCCTCAATCTATTCGTTTCCCGAGGTGTGGCCTCGTAGCCGCGAGGTGTGGCCTCGTAGCCGGTTCGAGGTGTGGCCTCGTTGGTTACATGGCCTCGTTGGTTACAATCTATTCGTTTCCCGAGGTGTGGCCTCGTTGGTTACGAGGTGTGGCCTCGTAGCCCGGAGGTGTGGCCTCGTAGCCCGTAGCCGTATCCCGAGGTGTGGCCTCGTTGGTTTTAGCCGGTTCGTAGCCGTATCCCGAGGTGTGGCCTCGTTGGTTCGAGGTGTGGCCTCGTTGGTTAAGGGTTCTGGTTAGTAGCCAGTCAGCTCCATGTATCCTCTTCCAAGTCGCTGCCCGCCACCCGACGTCACGGTCACCAACCCCTCCCAGTAAGGGATCAGCGTTTGCATTCGCTGATCATCAACCGGTGTTTCGATCAGAAATACCTCTGAACCCACCGCCAGTCTCCACCCCAGAGGCCAGACGACACCCGCAGGGACCATCCATGTTCGCTCCGGCTGCAGCTCGAAGTCTCCCGCACCAAGTACCTTTTTTGTCCCATCTGCAGTTACGAGTACGCCGTGATCATGCACATCACGACGTCCATCATGGCGACGGAGACGAAACACCATGAGATCTCTCCCGTCATCAAGTCCAAGTGCAAACCACTCCCAACCGATTTGCTCATCCGACAGGACACTGGTACTCCACTCGTGATCGAACCAGCCGAGGCCCTGTACTCGAAACGATTCTCCGCCGACACGAATCTCGCCGACGATCTGCAGTCGAGGCCAGGAATAGTAGTAGGACGCCTGGGATTCACTCTTGCGAGACCATCCCTGCTCTCCCTGAAGTACCGGTTCACGGGTTGCCAGAAGGTTGAGATCCAGCGACAGATCGGCTCCCTGAGCAAGTAACTGACCGCCCTTAGCCTCAAGATCCAGCTGCCAGCCCTCCAGATAAACCCGCGCTCCGCCGTCAAGCAGCGGTTGCACGCCCGCAAGATCCGGATGCTGTCGACTCAGTCGCTCTTCGTTTTCATGTTTGCCGGCTACGACGTCGGTAATCGCTAGATGTCCGAGATAAACCTGATCGAGAGTCCAGTCACTGGACCGGACTTCAGCAGGATTGACAGGCTGCAGGGCTTGCCTGAAGACGGTGAACTGCGCACCAAACTCCCTCCCGTCTTCAGTAGAGAGCGTCATGGTCAGATACCACCACTCACTGCGAAAGTCAGGATGCTGCTGATGTTCGCCGGGGAACACAAAGGCTTTGGGCTGATCGGCCTGAGAAAACGCGGTTGAACCATCGTCTTTGCCGAGAAAGACACCCAGCCGACTGCCGCCGACTTGAGGCTCAGAGAGCCTCTCATCTGGGTCATAGCAGCCGCAAAGGAGTGCCAAGACGGCCAGTAACAAGATGTCGAACAAACCTGATCGTCTCATGACTGCTGTCACCCGCGTGGACGGAACGGTGGACGCACGACTGCGCCTGCAAGCCCTGCAGCGATGGTCGCGAGCGCAGCAAGCAGCAGCGGCAACAACAACGGCTGCAGCGTCGGGGAGTAACCAATGGTCCAGCCAAAAGCGCGAGGATTCACGTATTCACATAGCACCCAGCCCAACCACAGTCCAAGTGGCAAAGCGATGCTTAACGCAATAAAACCGAGCATGCCTGCACGAACCATGCTGGTGCGCAGGTTCCAGCCAAAGTCGACACCTTGGGTATCAAGCAGACGCCCTGTGGTTTGCTGGCTGAGCCGAAATCCAGTCAGGGCATTGAACATGGCACCACTGGAGACCAGCAGTGCAAGCCAGGTGAGTGCATCCGTGATCGCAAACGTACGATTGAAAGTTTGTAGTGCGTTGTTCCGCATGACTTCTCCCGAACTGACTCGTACACCGCGCAGCTTGTCTAATCGTGACAGCACAACAGACGGCTGTGCGCTGTCGATGCTCACGCGATCAAATACCAGTGGTTGCGCGAACAAGGTCTTCGCCGTATCGGCGTCTACCATGATTCGAAAACCGAGTTCACCATAACCCTTGAATAGCCCGACGATATTCAACACTCGCTTGTTACTCTCTGCGCCGGCTTCATGGTCAAGCCGCAATGATTGGCCGACGCGCAAGTCCAGTGTTCGAGCCAGCGTTTCACTGATCAGCGCATCTCCTTCCGCCAGTGCAGTGGAGTGGCCGTATCGCAATGATTCCTCCGCAGAAAAATTCGTGTAACCAACCAGCACAGGTAGTCCACTTAAACGCGAGGCTCTCTGACCAGAAACCATGGCGCGACCGGTTTCAGGCCAGGTTCGTATCGTCGACGCCAACTCCAATGCACCGGAGCCACTGGACATCGACAGGTACACATCGTTGACCAGTCGCTGATCCAGCAGTCCCGAGAATTCTCGTCGAAAGCTGTCGACCATCACACCAACGCCGATGCTCACTGCAACCGCCAGTGCGAGCGCCGCACAGGCAATTGCCAGGTCATCTGGATACCAGGTGACTTCACGAACCCCAAGCCGCAGCCACAACGGTCCGCCCATTCGATTGGCCCGCTGTCGCCAACCTCGCAGCAAAGGGGAGACACTGAAACCAGCCAGAAGACAGATGCACAGAATACTCAAGAACACTCCGACCAGACCGGCATCGGGCCAGGCCAGCCCAAGCAAGGCCAACATAACCATGACAGCGGCGGACAAACGGACCCACGCAGCAGGTAGCGGACGCTCCCGCCACTCACGCCACCAGGCGAGTCCGCCACCCACGATGCAGACCCCAGTGCCAGCAACCACAGCCTTGCTGATCACCGCCGCTCCCAACTCAGGCATGACCACCGACATGGTTTCACCAAATGCCGAAATCAGCAGCAGACCTGCGAGTCCTTCGCCTGCAAAAACACCCAACGCCGTGGCTGGGATGCCGATCAACAACAAGGCAGACACAAAGCTCGTGCCCAGCAGCCAGCCATCCACGCCCAGATCATGCAGCGCTGCGAGGATGACTTTCTGCCGGCGTAACCAGATCACTGCGGTCTGATACATCAGCAGCAGGCTGACCAGCAGAGATAAAGACCCAAGCGCACCGAGGTTGAACAAGACGGCCTTGGCCAGACCTTGACCCGGGGCTTCACCATCCACTGCGTGCACTTGCCAGCCGTCGACCACTGGCGCGGGTGCAGCCGGCAAGCCAGCCGATATCCCGGGCATTATGGATTCGAGCAACGCAGCGCTCGATGCCGCCACTGACTCATGGTGTACCAATATGGCGTCGAGACGCTTGTCATCACCGAGCAGACGCGTGGCTGTGCCGATGTCCACATACAGCACACGCGGTTGATCGGGGCGACCTGGTAGCCGTTGAACAATCTGCAATTGAGTGCCTTCGACTTCAATCAGCGCTTCTGGCCACTCACCCTCGACAATGGCTGCGAAAGTTGCGGCATCCCGAAGAGAGCCGTCAACTCCCGCAACTTGTGGCGCCAACGGACGCGCCGCTATCCAATCGATGCCGACGACTCTCACCCCATTGTTTAAAATTCCCTCCCGCAAGGGGATCATCACTGCGATGGAGGGCCACTCGCCGCGTCGCCAGCGGGCACGGAGTTGGCCATAGTCCTGTGCGGTCATTTCCTTGCGAGTCAGAACATGCGTGATCCCGCCCAGATGAGGCGGGCGCATCGTGTCAAACGTTCGACCAACACTTTCACCCAACAGGTGGACGCCGGTGATCGACAGCACGCCGATGGCTACGCCAAAAAAAACACTCAGCGTTGAACCCGGCGCTGAGCGAAGGAATCGCAGACTGCTGCGCAGAAGTAACCTGAGTCCGGCTGGGTTCACGGCACCTGATCGAGATCGAGCCGTAAGTCCGCGACAGCGGCCAGTGCGGCATCGTGGGTGGCGATGAACAGCGTGGCGCCAGCTGCACGCGCCTGAGCGAACAACAATTCCGCGACGCGTTCGGTATTCATCGCATCGAGGTTGCCGGTGGGCTCATCGGCGAGGACCAGCGAGGGCGAATGCGCCAGCGCCCGGGCGATCGCCACACGTTGACGTTCACCGCCCGACAGGGTTTCCGGGAATGATTCGAGATGATCACCCATACCCAGTGCCAGCAGGCGCTCTTGAGCCGCTGGCCACTGCGCCTCAAGGCCATTCAGCACCAGCGGCAACCGAACGTTTTCGGCGACCGTCAACGTCGGGACCAGGTTGAAAAACTGAAAGACATAACCGACGTGACGCCGACGGTACATCGTCGCCTGCGCGGGGGACAACGCATGTACCGCAATGGTGGAACCGCCGATTGGTGTCACATTGATCCGCCCGCTATCCGGGGTGAGCAGGCCCGCCAGCAGGTTCAGCAGACTGGACTTGCCAACGCCACTCGGACCACACACCGCCACGACCGCGCCAGCCGGCGCGGTAAACGAAAGCTCATGCAGGACCACTCTGTCCTGTGATCCATCCCGAAACCGTTTACCAAGC
>JAYSTS010000145.1:0-6033 GCA_043719475.1 Gammaproteobacteria bacterium
ACCGTTGAGTCGGAAAGATCGCGTTGCCAGCGTGAAATCTGCAGCTTCTCGGCTAGATGCAGCGCCAGCGCATTGGCAATACCGAGATTGCCTTCGGAGTTTTCGAAATCGATCGGATTGACCTTGTGGGGCATCGTCGAAGAACCGGTTTCACCTTCAACCTTGGCCTGACGGAAGTACTCAATGGAAATATAGCTCCAGATATCCCGATTGAATCCGAGCAGGATCTGATTGAAGCGGGCCAGCGCGTGGCAGTACTCGGCAACATAGTCGTGCGGTTCGATCTGGGTTGTCAGAGGATTGTAGGCAAGGCCCAGATAGTCAACAAACCGGGTCGCAAGACCTTCCCAGTCGGCGTTGGGATACGCAACAGAGTGTGCGTTGAAATTACCGACTGCACCATTGATCTTGCCAAGAATCTCAACGTCAGCCAGGGCGGTACGCTGCCTTGTCAGCCGGTACGCGAAATTGCGCATCTCCTTGCCGAGCGTCGTCGGGGATGCCGGTTGACCGTGGGTACGCGATAACATCGGCAAATCGGCGTTTCGAGTAGCCAGCCCGTTGATGGCATCGATGACATCCTGCATCCTCGGCAGCACAACGTCACGTCGACCATGCTCCAGCATCAAGCCGTAGGCGAGGTTGTTGATGTCTTCCGACGTACAGGCGAAGTGTACAAACTCCTTGTACTTCGAAAGTGCGGGAATGCTGGCAAGGCGGTCCTTCACAAAATACTCGACGGCTTTGACGTCGTGATTGGTCGTGCGTTCGAGGCGAGCGATGTGTTCGGCGTCAGTGCTGGAAAATTCCTGGTACACCAGTCGCAAACGAGCGGCATCGGCGGCACCTGGAGCGGGTAGTTCCGGGATTTCCGGTGAGCCAGCCAGATGCAGGAACCATTCGATTTCGACCTGCACGCGGAACCGGTGGAGTGCCTGTTCGCTGGCGATCCAGGTCAGATCTTCAATTCGGTTGTGGTACCGACCATCAATGGCTGAGATCGCGGCGAGAGGTGAAAGTGTGGTCATGCGAGAGTGGTTAACCTTGATTCGACAATAATCGGTAACGCTTCCGGCGCACAACGCACACGTCGCCACAACGATTCATCCTGTTCCGATTTTCGACATGGACCGTTACGAAAATCGCGATCAGGAGATCGCTCCCACAGACATGGGGTATCGTGACTTTGTGGTCTCTTGTGTTCTCTTGTGTTCTCTTGTGTTCTCTTGTGTTCTCTTGTGGGAGCGGTCTCCTGACCGCGATTGTTGGGATCATCGAAGATCGCGATCGGGAGATCGCTCCTACAGGGCGCCGCTACTCGACGTTTCATTTCCGCTGCAATCCCGACCTTCTCTCCAGTCAATCGTTCCGAAGCGCTGAACACCCCTGCGCAGCATTTTCGGTTGCGTAGATATTGTCCATTTGAGGTTATGTGTGGGGTGGTCATGCGTGGGCGGTCATGTCTGAGTGGTTCCATGTCGTGAAATCATGGATTACAGGCTGAGTTCGCCGAGCGTACGTTTCATGGCGCTGCGGTGCAGGAGGAGATGCCACTGTCGGCCTCCAAGTTGACTCCACGCCCAGGCAAATCGTATCCCTGCGAGCAATATGGCGCGAATTTGTTCCGCCGCTCGAGCTTCCTGCAGCACTTCCGGGGCGCCAGTCACCTGGATACGCTGGCTGAGTTTGCTGATGGTCTCCTTGTAGATGTCGGCGGCTGCCGTAGTACTGGGTTCACTGGCCGCTGCACGATCGAGCAAAGTACGCAATCGATCCACCATCGCGCGGTCCTGCTTCAGCAAGGTTGCAAGCTTTAGCAGCTGTGCCACATAGCGTGCTTGTTGGGGTGAGCGAATCTTCCCAGTCAGCAGATCCGCAGCGATTCCCATGCCAACCCGGTAGGCGGCGAGTGGGCTGAATACTTCGCCAATATCCACCTGATTCTGGGTAAACACGGCATCCAGCAGATGTTGGGGCGGATTACGGGAGCGCCCGTTCGCAATATCGTCGACCACAGAAGCTGCTTCGCACAGTGCGCTGAACGCGAGGCAACGCTGCTGAAAGTTCGTCAGACCACTCATGATTGACCGCCGCAGGTGATGGTTGCCCCGCCGAGAACCTGCTCTCCGCGGTAAAAACAGACGTACTGGCCTGGCGTGATTGCCCGCTGCGGGATGCTGAATCGCACCAGCAGTTGACCGTCAGCGCGATGGAACACGTGGACCTCCTGATCGGCTTGTCGGTATCGTATTTTGGCGCGACAGTGCAGTGGCAAGTCGGGTACCGAGGCTATCCAGTTGACATCCTGCGCTGCTAGCCAGTTTCCCGAGAGATCCTGCGGGAGCTGTGAGACAACGAGTGTGTTGTCGTGTACTCGCTTGTCTGTCACGTACCATGGTGCTTCAACACCACTGGCCTGGCCACCGATACCCAGACCCTGACGTTGTCCGATCGTATAGTAGGCGAGCCCGGTGTGCTGTCCAAGGGTTCGTCCTTCGATGTCGGTTATTCGGCCCGGCTCTCTTGGCAGATAACGAGCGAGGAAGTCGCTGAATCTTCGTTCGCCAATGAAACAGATTCCGGTGGAGTCTTTTTTCGCTTTGTTGGGCAAGCCAAGCCGGGCAGCGATTTGCCTCACTTCATGCTTCCACAGATGGCCCACAGGGAAGAGCACGTTTTGCAGTTGCCAAGGCGACAGCGCCTGCAGGAAATAACTCTGATCCTTGCCCGAATCGACCCCCTTGCACAAGACCGGCAGGCCCTGTGTTTCTTGCAGACGTGCATAGTGGCCGGTGGCGATGAACTGTGCACCGAGGGTTTTTGCATAGTCCCTGAATTGTCGAAACTTGATTTCGCGATTGCACAGGACATCGGGATTCGGCGTCAGATTGTTGCGGTAGGCATCGAGGAATGTCGCGAATACGTCATCCCAGTACTCGGCCGCAAAATTAGCCGTCAGCAGTTCGATGCCGAGCAGATCACACACACCTTTCGCGTCGGCCATGTCAACTTTGGCGGTGCAATATTCGGTGTCATCATCCTCGTCCCAGTTTTTCATGAACAGTCCACGTACCGCGTAACCCTGTTCAATGAGCAGCGCGGCTGCAACTGCGGAGTCGACACCGCCGGACATGCCAACAATGACTGAAGCGCCGCGCTGTAGATGAGAAATGGAATCTGAGGTCATGTTCGGGATTTTACGTGGGCCTAGGAGCCTGTCGGACTTGAGCGATCGTCGCGAGCCGAGTGGGAGAGCGAGGACAGTTTTTCACGATTTTGAGGCGCATAGTGGAACTACGCAACGAAAAAGCGGGGGAAAATGGACCGCTCTCCCAACGGCGCAGTAGATCAGTCTCAAGTCCGACAGGCTCCTAGGTTACATGTAACCCATCTTTGGAACTATGGTGATGGTTACTGGATCAAATTCAAAGCCGTAGCGCGTGAAGGTGCGTGAGCATCGCGAGCGATTGCGCGGCCGGGGCCTGCGGCCAGTCCAGATATGGGTACCGGACGTGCGTGCGCCCGCCTTTCGGACGGAGGCGCACCGCCAATCGCTGGCCGTGTCCACCAGCCCTCATGCATCAGAAGATGAGGCGTTCATCGACGCCGTGTCCGCTATCGATTTCGAAGAAGGCGCCGATGAATGAGACGAGGTGACATCTGGACAGAATCCGGCGGCAAGGACTATGCGTGTAAACCGCGCCCCGCTGTCATCGTGCAGGACGATAACTTCGACGGTACTGACTCCATCACTATCTGTGCCTTCACCACGGATGAGACCGACGCGCCGCTGTTCCGGCTACCGGTTGCGCCAAATGATCGAAATGGCTTGCGCACCGAATGCCGCATGATGGTGGACAAGATCACCACTGTCCTGAAGTCGAAGGTCGGCACGCGCGTCGGCAGGCTCGATGACGAGGACATCCTGCGGCTCAATCAGGCCGTGCTGGTATTCCTCGGACTGGCGGTTTCACCAAGGTTGAGCCAGGAACGGTGAC
The DNA here is from genome assembly GCA_043719475.1 of Gammaproteobacteria bacterium. Classification (GTDB taxonomy): domain Bacteria; phylum Pseudomonadota; class Gammaproteobacteria; order Pseudomonadales; family Azotimanducaceae; genus SYFY01. Next base: position 3,999 of record JAYSTS010000145.1, read on the forward strand.
ATGGTCTTGTGATCCAAATCGAATCTTGGCCGCGTATTGGGCGGCCGCCCAAGGGTGACCTCGAGGCCCGGCACGTCATCGACGACTGGCCTTGCGTGTACCACGTCGGCCCGCATGCGGATCGATGGCTGCGAGCGTGGGATTGATTCGCGTCATCCATGGGGATCATCAGTGGGAGCGATCTCCTGATCGCGATTTTCAATATCCCCAACAATCGCGGTCTGGAGACCGCTCCTTCCTGGATTCGGAACCGTCAACCCACCGCAGCACGTTGTACGAGTTGCATCAGCTCGTCGATATCTACCATGACATCGTCGCCGTATTCGCCATCAGGCTTCCTGTTGTTATAGGCCCAAAGACGGCTATCCACCCCTGGAGGAGGCGGTGGCACAGGCGCGCCCAGACCAATGAACGCGTAGTAATCGATCTGCAGAAAGTCCGCTATGGCCCAGTAACAAGTGTTCATGTAGGCCGGCTGGAATAGCTCGATGACGACCGTGCCAGGGTTCGAAAACACCATGTTGGTAAGTCCCGAGCCATGCGGCGTGATCATGACCCTGGCGTTGCGAAAGAGCGCGGCCTGATCTGCGACCCGCAGGCCAGTCATGGTTACCTTTCTGAATCCAAGCGGTTCGAGGCGCGCCATGACGGCCTCTTCGTTGAGCAGGCGACGACTACCAGCGTCGTTGCGGCTGACATACAGAAGTTCTGGTGTGTCTATCGTGCTTCCGCCGAGCCGTGAGCCCAGTTCGTCATGAAGAAAATCGCACATCCATCGTGCGGGTACCTGCGGAGTGATGCAGGGTGCAAGCACTCGGTCCGCCCGGATATGAAACTGATTGTGATGGGTCTCCATCAACGTCGAGCGATCAATCCCCAGAGCAGCCAGCGTTTCTGTCTGGAAGTTCGTTCGGATCGGGCTGATGACAATGCGGTCCACAGGTGCAATGTCTCGGTCGTAACAGCGAAGCAGATGCAGACGCGGCAGCAGATCCACCATCCAGTGCCAGTAAACATCCGCCCCGACAACGGCCGACACCCCAACTGTACCTGGCACGTCGGTAACAGGGGGTAGCATCATGCGCTTGAAGATAGAATGTTGGCTCTGATCGTTAAACAGAATCATCTCGCGGGACACGTCACCAATCATCTGGTCGTGCGCGTCGATGATCGTGCCGGTGCCGCACACGCGGCCATCCGGGACCTCCAGCACCGTCCCTGGGAACGCACGCCCGTCCACCCCTCCGTAAGAACGTTCGAACTGCCACGGCACTGAGTCGTCAACGGTTTTTGGCAACGTGCGACGGTAGTCCTGGTCCGGTTTCAGCACATGCAGCTTTCTATCGGGTTGTCCTTTGGCGGCCATCCAGATTTCGGCAGTTCGCACGAATCCACGAGGCGGGCCAAAACGCGAGGAGTCAAGCGGTGCGTGCCGCATCGCGGTCAGCGCTCCCTTCTCGAGCACCTCAAGTCCGCGATGGACCCTGCTACGGATACCTTCCTTGATGCGTGTAATCATGTGTCTGCCTTGATCCTGTGCGTTGCAGCCGTCAATCCTGTGCACGGAGAAGAGCGTCGAAATAGGCGATGGTCTGGTCGAGCCCCTGATCCAGTGCAATCGTCGGCGACCAGCCAAGTTCACGTTGCGCCTGGGTGATGTCCGGCCGGCGTCGTGTTGGATCGTCAACCGGAATAGGTTTGAACACCAGTTTCGAACGCGAATTGCACTTCGTTAAAACCTGGTCTGCCAGTTCCAGCATCGTGAACTCGCCGGGGTTGCCGAGATTGATCGGTCCGGTCACAGTCTCCGACGAATTCATGAGGCTGATGAGACCTCTGACAAGATCGTCCACGTAACAGAATGACCGCGTCTGTTCCCCATTGCCGTAAATCGTGATGTCCTCACCTTGCAGCGCTTGGACGATGAAGTTGGAGACCACCCGACCGTCACGCGGATCCATTCTCGGGCCGTAGGTATTGAAGATGCGGGCGACCTTGATACGGGTGCCGTACTGCCGGTGGTAATCAAAAAACA
>JAYSTS010000146.1:0-2763 GCA_043719475.1 Gammaproteobacteria bacterium
TAAACACGTTCACGTTCAGGCGTAAGCGATCGACGTGCCACACTGCCGAGCATGGTCTGCGTGTGGCCATTGCGTAGCCCTCTTGGCGGCACGTATGGAGGCGAGAGTGGAGGTGAGATCATGGACAAACCCGGGACCAGCCCTCAGCTGAGCAGCCAGCCGCCATCCACGTCGATCGTGGTTCCGGTAACAAAATCGTTGGTAATTGTGAACAGAATAGCTTGCGCCACTTCCTCGGACGAGCCCGGACGCGGAATCAGAAAATTCTTGGTCGCCTGAGTCAGGAATTGTTGGCGGGCATCTCCGCTGACGGCAAACATCGGTGTATCGATGATCCCGGGCGAAACCACGTTGATTCGACGAGGTGCCAGTTCCGCTGCCATTCCCCGTACAAATGCTTCGACCGCGCCGCCGACTGAAGTGAGGGCGATTGAACCCGGTCGGGGTTTGCGGGCCGGCGCGCCACTGACCAGAACGATACAGCCTTGTGGTGTCAGATGTTCTGCGCCAAGGCGGACCGAGTTGGTGTACCCCCAGAGTTTCTGGAACGAGGCTTGATAGGCATCAAGGTCCATTTTCAGAAATGGACCATTGGCTCTGGGCCCACCGGTCGCAGCGTTGACGAGGATGTCGAAGGGCGCGAGTGAGGCAAATGCAGTGGACATCGCGTCGCGATCCAGCACGTCAAGTGCATGCGCGTGCAGCCCCTGTTCGCTGGCGCTCTTGAGATTATCGGCAGAGCGCCCGAAGACATGGACCTGTGCACCCTGTTCTTTGAGTTGCAGGGCAGCCGCCAGTCCGATACCTGAAGTGCCACCCAGCACGAGCGCCTTCTTGTTCAATACGTTCATAGAAACTCCACTACTTGAGCATCAGTCGGTGATGCACCAAGGTTCATTCAAAGACGATGTTTTCCGGCGTGCCGCCGGCTGCAACGATCACTGCTTTCACTTCTTCGAGGGCAGTAGCCATGCGGTTTTTGTCTACTCCGCGGATCACCAGATTCGTACCGTACTTGTTGTCGCGGAAGAATGGGTAGCTGCCGAGATCGAAATCGGGGTAGCGCTGCTGGACCGCAGAAAATGCCGCTGCGATCTGGCTTTCACCCAGATATGCGGTTACCGAACAGGAACCAACGATGTCACCGTGCTCCAGTTCGTGCTCGAGGGAAGAGAGCATCGCCTGCATGATCGACGGAATGCCAGCCATGACGTGGACGTTGCCGATGCGAAAGCCCTGTGGGCCGCCTGTGGGATTGTCGATCAATACGGCACCCTCCGGAATCTGTGCCATGCGCAGTCTGGAGGCCATGATGTCCGGCGGTGCCGGGCGTACCCGAATTCGGGCAGCGATGGCTTCGCTCTGAACCAGTGGCACACCGAATGCCCGTGCCATGCACTCTGCGGTGATGTCATCGTGAGTGGGGCCGATACCGCCGGTGGTAAAGATATAGTCATATTGGCTGCGTATCGTTCGCACGGTGTCGATGATCACCGTGTCGATGTCCGGAATGACTCGGGCTTCCTTGATCTGGATGCCCCATCCACCGAGCACACGGGCCAGATGGTTGAGATTGGTATCCTGGGTGCGGCCGGACAGGATTTCGTTGCCGATGATGAGGACGCACGCGGTGACGGTGCTGCGGGTCGTGGAATCTGAGTTGGGCATATTGATCATGCTATCACCAGCGTCGTGCGATGCGAAAACCGCAAAAGCCAGAAAATTGCTATTTTCTGTACGCTGGCGCACATAGGCGTTACATTGTCAGCCGTTGGATCCGACCTATCCTTCGTCAGTATCTTCCATATTGGTATGCGACATGAAGTCGCGCAGTCAAATACCCGCAGTTATCGAGAACCATGGATCGTATGCTTTATTCCGTAGTAACCCGCTCATTCATTTTTACCATCATCGCGATTACTCACGCAGCTTGTGGGGGTGGTGGAGGTTCGGGTAGCTCCGCTGCACCAGCACGCACGACGGGCACACTAGGCATTGCAGCAAGTAGTACACCAGCCACGACCTCCAGCGCTGCTGCTCCATCAAGTTCGACTTCCGGCGGTACGTCCAGTGCAGCTAACACTCCTGCGACTGCGGCTGCCAGCACTTCGACTCCCGGCAGTGCGTCCAGTGCAGCTAGCACTCCTGTAACTGCACCTGCCAGCACTTCGACCAGTAACTCAGCAAAGAAAGTCTCAGTCTCCGTGTCCGCTAGCCAGACCCAGATCGATGTCGGGCAAGCCGTGACGCTCAACTGGCAGTCAACGAATGCATCCAGCTGTACAGCCTCGGGCGGTTGGACCGGGTCGAGAAGCGTATCAGGCACACAACTCCAGGCGAGTCTTAAGGCGTCAACAGACTACTGGTTGAGTTGCACCGACGTAGCGGGGGTTGGAGCGATGGCTGGTGTGTCCGTAACTGTTCGCCCAGCAAAATCACTGCGTATTGAGTTCAAGGCAGAACCTGCGACGGTGCGCAAATCAGAGCAGTCGGTACTCACCTGGACGGCGTCTGACGCGACCAAATGTGTGTCCAAAGGTGACTGGAGCGGGGATCGACCGGTACAGGGACGATTCGATACAGGCGCGCTCACCAATAGCAAAACCTATTCACTCGAATGTTCGAACGCTGATTTCACTGAACTGGCAACGGTCAGCGTCGGTGTCAAAACCCTGGCTATAGAGTGGCAGGCTCCCGGGCAGAATGAAGACGGATCGAGCGCCGTGGACATCGCCGGTTACAAGGTTTACTGGGGTGCAACTG